>JAOACF010000010.1 GCA_026417995.1 Negativicutes bacterium | reverse complement strand
GCATAGGATATTGCGCATCAGTCCGTGCCTGCCATCAGGAAAAATTACATGCAATATTGTGACTTGACACGGATTACGCAGGTCATTACAATGAATTTTGGCAGGTAGACGGAAGCCCAAAATTGCTAAAGGAGCAAGATCCATGAACTATGTTTTCGATTACATAATGATTCCAATGCAACTCATTATTATCTTTTTCACTTTGTACTACTTTATTCTCGCTTTCTTTGGGATCTGGAACCGAAAAGAGAGTAAAATCATGGAGCCGAGGCATAGCTTCGCCATTGTAATTGCTGCCCATAACGAAGAAAATGTCATTGGTCAGTTGATTGATAATTTACATATGCTCCATTATCCGCGTGATTTGTATGATATTTTTGTTATCGCCGATAATTGCAGCGACCGGACGGCGCAAATCGCTAAAACTTCCGGTGCGATTGTCCACGAGCGTTTCAATCTGGAGCAGCGCGGCAAGGGTTACGCTATGGAATGGATGTTCAATAAGCTGTTTAAAATGAAGCGCCGCTATGACGCTGTAGTTGTTTTTGATGCCGATAATTTGGTTCATCCCGACTTTTTGCTGGAAATGAACAGCCGCCTGTGCAAAGGAGAAAAGGTTATTCAAGGCTATCTTGACGCAAAAAATCCTTGCGATACATGGATTGCCGGCACTTTTGCCATTTCCTTCTGGGTGGTAAACCACATCTGGCATTTGGCAAAATATAATATTGGTTTATCCAGCGTTTTAGGCGGTACCGGCATGTGCATTGCCACTGATGTGCTGGAGCGTCACGGCTGGGGTGCTACTTGCCTTACCGAAGACATGGAGTTTACAATGAAGGCTTTGCTGCGAGGCATTCGCACCACTTGGGCGCACGATGCCATTGTATATGATGAGAAACCGCTTACGTTTATGCAATCATGGCATCAGCGCAAACGTTGGGCTCAGGGGCATTTTGACGTAGCCTCCCGGTATATTCCCCGTCTACTAGCCGAAGGGATCAAGCAGCGTGATATTCGTCTGCTTGATGGCGTGCTCCACTTGCTTCAACCGCATTTTTTAATCTTGTCGACAACATTTGTGGCTCTTAGCTACCTGTATCATATTACGCCGTTTTATACTAATATACTTTATATGGTATTGCCAATTGAGGTCTGGACAATTATTGCAGTGGGGCAGTATGTCTTTCCTGTACTGGTATTGGCCAAAATTCGTGCACCCTGGAAAGTGTGGTTTTATTCGATCTTTTACCCGCTATTTGTTTATAGCTGGATACCCATTACCTTTATTGGCTATCTCCACCGCAATGACCGGCGGTGGAGCCATACGCAGCATACACGCGGACTTAGCTACCATGATATCCTGCTGAGCCAGTCAGGCAACTTCCCCAAAGACAGCCTGCTGGGAAAACAGGCGGCTAAGTAGCTGACAATTCGCAGGTCTAAAGATGAGTTTAACGCTAACTCATCTTTTTTTCTCATTATTTGTTTTGCTATAACATTTAAATTGGGGTGACGATATGTTTGAGTTAACCATCCTGAGTGAATTTGAAGCTGCTCACCGACTTCCAGAATACCAGGGAAAATGCTGCCGGCTGCACGGACATAACTGGAGGGTAGAAGTAACGTTAACAGGTGCACAACTCGATAAGCAAGGCATGCTCATTGATTTTAAAGAGTTTAAGCAAGAGGTTAACGGAGTGCTTGCGACGCTTGACCACTACTATCTCAATGATACACCGCCTTTTCGGGAAATTAATCCCACAGCCGAAAATATCGCCCAATATATTTTTGATGAGCTGTCGAAAAGCGCATTGCTGAATGTTCCGGAACGCGGCATTAGAGTCTCGCTGGTCAAGGTATGGGAATCGCCGTACTCAGCCGCTGCTTACAGCCGGAGGACTTGATGAAATCTGCAGCTAATCTTGTTGAGATTTTTTCTTCCATCCAAGGTGAGGGATTATATGTCGGCTGTCGCCAAATTTTTGTCCGCTTTTCCGAATGCAATCTTAAGTGCCGCTATTGTGATACTCCGCAATCGCGCACTGGTGCAAAAGACGCACGTATTGAACAGACTGCAGGCCGGCGCGATTTTATTTATACAGCCAACCCCATAAGTGTGGAAGAATTGGCACATTTTATTAACCGTTTGACAAAATTGCCGCATCACTCGATCAGTCTTACGGGAGGAGAGCCGCTTTGCCATTCGTCATTGATTGCTGCACTTGCGCCCCGTTTAAACGGCCGTATTTACCTTGAGACCAACGGTACGCTCTGTCGCGAACTGGCTGTAGTGCTGCCGCATATCGATATTATCAGCATGGATATTAAATTGCCCAGCGCCGGTGCCGGCAGCACTTGGGACGAACACCGCTCGTTTTTAAAGCTGGCGTCAGAATGTTCTGTTTTTGTTAAGATTGTGGTAACTGCAGATACTACTACAGAAGAATTTGTTCATGCAGTAGAATTAGTAGCCGGCGTTAGCGCACGCATCCCGCTCATAATTCAGCCGGTTACACCTAATGAATTCTGTGGGCCAATATCGCCTGAAGCCGTTCTCTTATTGCAGGAGCAGGCCTTGCAAGTTTTACGTGATGTGCGGGTAGTGCCCCAGACTCATAAGTTTCTGGGCCAACTATAAAGAAGAATGGTCAGAGAAGTTTTAGCTTCTAAACCTAAATTGCCCTTATGGTTGAGGCTCGAAAGCTTTGATTTTGTTAAGCCGAATGCGCTCCTCAAGGGATGGAGATTACATCTGTGTGAAGCCGACTTGGAGGGAATTTTCGATGCGGATTTTGTTGACCAATGATGACGGAATTGGCGCTTCCGGAATACAAGCGCTCTGGCAATCACTGTCTGAGATTGGTGAAGTAACGGTGGTAGCCCCGGTGAGTGAACGTAGCGCCACCAGCCAGGCCATCACCGTTCATCATCCGATCCGGGTTGATGAATACTGTATTAATCACCCGCGGGTATGCGGCTGGCGTGTGGACGGTACGCCGACCGACTGCGTAAAAATCGCCGTGGAGGCACTGCTCGATGAGCCTCCTGATATTATAGTATCCGGCGTTAACCACGGCCCCAACCTCGGCACCGATGTTCTCTACTCGGGAACAGTGAGCGCCGCAATTGAAGGTGCCTTGTACGGTTTTCCGGCAATTGCCGTGTCGCTGAATAGCTGGCAGTCCCGCAATTTTTCCGTAGCCGCCAGGTTTACAGTGCGGCTGGTGCAAACGGTGCTGGAAAAACAGTCACTTCCGCCGCGTACCCTTTTGAACGTCAATGTTCCGGATTTGCCTGAGACAGATATTAGAGGCGTTAAAGTGGCCAAACTGGGCGTTGTGCAGTATGCAAATATATTTCAGCGCCGCTTCGATCCCCGCGGCCGTATGTACTACTGGATGGGTGGCGAGCCTATTGACAGTGATAACGGCGAGGACAGCGACGTTGCCGCTGTTAAAGCCGGTTATATTTCAGTTACGCCGGTGCATTTCGATTTAACGCACTATAGTATTATGAAAGAGATTGAGAACTGGCGATTATAGCCAGTTCTTTTTTCATGCGGGCAAATTGCCTTTAGGTATAAACGCCCGCTTTTTGCATACATTTACAATAACCATAATTGGGGAGGGGGATCGGTGTGTCCAAACTTGTGAGGCGTACACGCTATACTGCCAGGCAGCCGGTGGCTGTCAGCATTCCGGTGCTGATCGGCAAAGGCGTTTTGGTTAGCCTGGGAATATCGGTCATACTTACCGTGTTTTTGTCAATATTTGGCTTATTGGCAGAGAATATTTATATCGATCAGTACCTGCAATATATCATGGTAGCTGTTACAATGCTCAGCATCTTTGCTGGGAGCGCTTATGCGGCGCAAAAAGCAGGAGCCAAAGGTCTGGTAATTGGTGTAGCCGTTGGGGTATTGTATGTAATTATTTCGGTTGGCATCGGCATGGAAATAAATAAAGAGACAATATCCCTGCTAGTGCTTGCTAATAAATTTGGCGCCGGTATCGCCGCAGGGGCGTTGGGCGGCCTGGTTGGGGTAAATTTATAGTTTTAGCAGGATAATTTAAGCAGAGTCGCGAAAAATCTATCATTATTCGTTGAAGGGGTGTTTTCTATTAAGAGGCTGTTATCTGGCAATGAAGCAATTGCCCGCGGCGCTTACGAAGCAGGTGTACGGGCAGCCTGCGCTTACCCCGGCACGCCCAGCACCGAGATACTGGAAAACATGGCACAGTATGATGAAATTTACTGTGAATGGGCTCCCAACGAAAAAGTCGCGGTAGAGGTAGCGCAAGGCGCATCGATTGCTGGCGCGAGAGCGATTGCCGCTATGAAGCATGTGGGAGTGAACGTTGCGGCTGACCCTATGTTTTCGTTTGCGTATACCGGCGTTAACGGCGGTTTTATTTTGGTGTCCGCCGATGACCCAGGCATGCACAGCTCGCAGAATGAACAAGATAACCGCTATTACGCCAAATTTATGAAGATTGCGCTGTTAGAGCCCTCGGACAGCCAGGAGGCCAAAGATTTCGTAGCTGCCGGCCTGGAGATCAGTGAGACGTTTGATATGCCGGTCATGCTGCGTACTACAACCCGTATTTCGCATTCCAAGGGTCTTGTTGAAATGGGCGAGCGCTGCGAGTTGCCGCTAAAAAACTATGAGAAAAATGTTGCGAAATACGTAGTCATCCCGGCTAATGCAAGAAAACTACGGCTTTCGCTTGAGGAGCGCCTCGGCAGGCTGGCGGAATATGCGAATACTTTTCCCGGTAATAGGGTGGAGGGGAATGGGGCGGAGTTTGCCGTAATCACCAGTGGTATCGCTTATCAATATGCCCGTGAAGCTTTGGGCGACCGCGCTACCTATCTGAAATTAAGCCTGACATTTCCGCTACCGGATACATTAATCCGTGAATTTATCGCTGCCCATCCGGTGGTTTACGTTATTGAAGAAGGCGAGCCATTTCTTGAAGAGCAGATAAAAGCCCTCGGTCTTAAAGTGATCGGCAAGGAATTGTTTCCACGGATTGGAGAGCTATCAGCGGCGATCATCCGGCAGAAGTTGTTAGGCGAGAACGCTGGCAATCCAGCTTTAGCGTCAGATATCCCGGTTCGTCCGCCGGTTCTTTGTCCCGGCTGCCCGCACCGCGGCGTGTTTTATATCATCAATAAGCTTGGTGCTATCGTTACCAGTGATATTGGCTGCTACAGCTTGGGAGTTTTGCCGCCGTTAAGCGCAGTCGAGACATGCGTCTGTATGGGAGCAAGCATTGGCAATGCCATGGGCATAGCGAAAATGCGGCCTGACAAGAAAGTAGTGGCGACAATCGGCGATTCAACCTTTCTGCACTCCGGTGTGACCGGCTTAATGGATGTGGTATATAATAAAGGAATATTAACCTTGGTTATCTTGGACAACTCCATTACCGGAATGACAGGGCACCAGCATCATCCTGGGACAGGGTTTACCATTAAAGGGGAGCCTGTACGTCAGGTTAATCTCGAAGCGCTGGTACGGGCATGCGGCGTGGAAAAAGTATGGATTGTTAATGCCATGGATTTGGACGAGGTCGAGAAAGCGCTCCGTGCAGCGCTAAATTGCGGCGAGCCGGCGGTAGTTATTACCCGGCAGCCATGCGCCCTTATTGAAAAAGAAAAGCACCGCACCGGTTATATAGTCAATGAGCAGTGCAAATACTGCAAGATGTGTCTTAAACTGGGGTGTCCTGCTCTTGAAAATAAACCTGGCAAAGTTAGTATTAACGAAGCTTTATGTAACGGCTGCGGCGTATGCGTTCAGGTTTGCAAATTTTCAGCTATCGGAAAGGCGGGAATATAATGGGCAAGCCGTTTAATGCCCTCATTGTCGGAGTTGGAGGCCAGGGAACGCTGCTTGCCAGCAAAGTATTGGGTGAAGCAGCTAGGTTAAGCGGTTTTGATGTTAAGCAGTCGGAAGTCCATGGTATGGCGCAACGCGGCGGCAGCGTCGTGACTCATGTGCGTTTTGGGGATAAGGTATATACGCCGCTTGTCGAAATGGGTCAAGCCGACCTAATTATCGCTTTTGAAAAGCTCGAAGCGCTGCGCTGGGCGGAATATCTGAAGCCCGGCGGCGTCATAGTTGTGAATGATCTGGAGATTCCGCCGATTCCTGTCATCCTTGGTGCCGCTTCTTACCCCGAAGCTGTGTATGAACGCCTGGAGCAGGCTGGTATTTCCGTTGTTCGAATTAACGCAGTTGAAGCGGCGCGGCAAATAGGGGAAGTTCGGGCAGTTAACGTACTGCTGCTTGGAGTGGCTGCCAAAATTTTTGGTTTTGATAAACATGTCTGGGAAGAGGCTATTAAGACGTCTGTTTCCGACAAGTCGGTTCCGGTTAACCTGGCTGCATTTAACAAAGGATGGGAGATGCAAGGGGCCTGAAAGAGGCCCCTTGCATTTTAGAATTCCCGGACAGTTCGGGATATACTATTGTTATCGATGACGTGAATTGAGCGGAGGATGCATGGACAACGTTACCCACGGCCTTGCCGGATACTGTTTGTATAAGTTAACGGCGCCGCCCGAAAGAACAATATCCGGCAAGGTCGAAAAATGGATGCTGGCGGCGACGGTTTTGGCTTCTGAACTGCCTGATGCCGATATGATTTCGGCAATATACGGGACAGGGGTCAATTTACTGTGGCATCGGACGTACACACATTCGCTGCCGGGGCTAGTGATTTTAGCCCTGACTATAACACTATCGTTTAAAGCTATATGCCCGTCTCTGGAGGGAAAGCGTCTGCTGAGTCTCACGCTGGCGGCCGGGTTGCTGCACAGCACTCTGGACTTGATGACTTCGTACGGCACTAAAGTGCTTCTCCCCTGGAGCCGCCTGCCATACGCCTGGGATATTCTGCCGATCGTTGATCCGTATCTGCTGGTAATGCTGGGGTTGTTTCTTTGGCTAGGACATAAGAGCAACCCACGAAGACACCTGGTGTTTTTGCTGGTGATTATGCTGGGGTATCTGAGCTTCAGGGTTTATGTTCATTATGATATTGCCAAAGACCTGCGAAACTCTTTTCCGCATGCGGGTACAGTTTTGGCAACTCCTCCGATCGGCAGCCTTACTGAGTGGCGCTATATGGTTGAGACGCCTGACGGTTTTCGTGGCGGAAAAGTAACTTGGCGCGGGGGTGTGAGCGAGGACATTTTTGTGCCGGATGTATCGTTCAACCCGGCAGTCCGCACTGCCGCCGACAGCGAAACCGGCCGGATTATGCGCAGTTGGGCCAGATATCTTGCCTATCAGGTCCGGGAGGAAGGAGCTTTTTGGCATGTGCTCATTTTTGATCCTCGCTATGCTGCGCCCGGCAGAATTATGTTCGTTGGTCATGTGTGGCTGGATGAACAGTTTGCGGTAATGCATGAGGAAATCAGGAGCAGATAAATCATAAAGCTTTCGAATTCAACCATATAGTGGCGGGTAGACGGTATTTGCTCCAGGTCGGCGGCATTAGGCCGGATGCAGGTGAAAACTGCCGGTGTTGGCAGGGAATTGAGCCGCAGTACAGAATAAAACAGTTTTAAACAAACATTTTGTTGAGGTGACAGCATTCATGATTGAAATCGCAATTATTGGCGGTACGGGCGTATATGACCCGCGGATTTTAGCCAATGTACGGGAAGCTGAAATTGCCACACCCTATGGCGAGGTAAAATATAAAGTGGGCGACTACGCAGGGAAAGCGGTGGCTTTTATCCCCCGGCATGGCAGCAGCCATTCGATACCGCCTCATCTCATTAACTATCGGGCTAATATCTGGGCTATGAAAAAGATTGGTGTCAAGGCGATTGTTGCTACAACCGCTGTTGGATCGCTCAACATTGAAATGAAACCGGGCGATTTTGTGCTGGTGGACCAGTTTCTTGATTTCACTAAAAGCCGACATCATACTTTTTACGAAGGTGGTGAGCGCGGGGTAGTCCATGTCGATGTCACCGAGCCGTACTGCCCTACGTTGCGTGCTGTGCTGCTGGCAGCAGGGGAAGAGACCGGCATACGCATTCATCCGAAAGGTACCTATGTATGCACGGAAGGTCCCCGCTTTGAAACACCCGCCGAAATCAGAGCGTACGCCAAATTAGGCGGCGATCTGGTAGGAATGACCAACGTACCAGAAGTAGTGCTCGCCCGTGAAGCGGAAATGTGCTATGCAACAGTATCCATGGTTACTAATTTTGCCGCCGGTATTTCGCCGCTACCGCTAACGCACGGCGAGGTATTGGACACTATGCGGGATAACGCTGAAAAAATTAAAAAATTGATTATGGCTGCAATCGGCAAAATCAATCCCGGCGCCGACTGCACCTGCCTGCATGCGCTTGCCGAGTATGGCGGCTTTAAATTATAAAGGGGTGACGAAGCATTGCGTTCAATTACCTGGGGAGACGGCTGCCTGACGCTGCTAGATCAAACGAAGCTTCCCCATTCCATTGTATATATCGAATGCGCCGATTACCGCAGGGTAGCGGAAGCCATTCGCCGGCTGGAAGTGCGTGGCGCGCCCGCGATCGGCGCCGCAGCCGCTTTTGGCTTGGTGCTCGGCGCCAAAGAGATTGCCGGAACGGGCGGCTTTTGGGAGAAACTGTTGGCTATAGCTGAAGAATTGCGGCAAACGCGACCAACCGCTGTGAATTTATTTTGGGCGATTGACCGCATGCTGTCCACCGCCAGCCGGTTCCGGCCGGAAAGGGATGAAGTAGCGCTTATACATGCTCTTGAACAGGAGGCGCTTGCCATCGCTGAGGAAGACGCTGCCGTTAACGGGCGTATCTCGGCCTATGGTGCAGAACTGTTTGAGAAGCCAATGGCCGTTCTCACGCATTGCAATGCCGGAGCGCTGGCCACCGTGGCCTTTGGCACAGCCCTGGGAGTAATCCGCGAGGCTTGGAGGCAGCAAAAGATTGTCCGCGTGTATGCCGATGAAACCCGACCATTGCTGCAGGGAGCCAGACTTACGGCATGGGAGTTACAGCGAGAAGGGATACCAGTAACGCTGATTACCGATAATATGGCTGGTTGGGTCATGAAACGGAAGCTGGTTCAGGCTGTAATTGTCGGGGCGGACCGGATTGCGCTCAACGGGGATGTTGCTAATAAAATCGGAACTTACAGCGTCGCCGTACTGGCCAAAGAGCACGGTATACCTTTCTATGTCGCAGCCCCCGTTTCGACTTTCGATTTTACCATCGCGAGCGGTGAGGATATTACTATCGAGGAACGGAAGCCGGATGAGGTTACAACACTGGGCGGGGTGCGTATCGCCCCTCAGGATGTGGAAGTATTCAACCCGGCGTTTGATGTCACGCCGCATTACTTGGTCAGCGGGGTTATTACCGAGCATGGCGTGCTCAGGGCGCCCTTTGACCAGGCGATCAAGCGGCTTCAAGTTAAGAAAGGTGGCGAATAAGTTATGCAGTCTTTAGTGAGAGATATGGCCCTTGCGCCGCAGGGGATGGAGAAAATTAACTGGGTTAAGGAATTTATGCCGGTACTCAATGTATTAAGCACAGAGTTTATCGCATCGCGTCCGCTGGCAGGCAAAAAAGTAGCAGTGACCATGCATCTTGAGGCCAAGACGGCCTATCTCGCCCTCTTATTGCAGCAAGCGGGAGCCGATGTGGCCGTTACCGGCAGCAATCCTCTGTCAACTCAGGATGATGTAGCCGCTGCGCTCGCCAGCCAGGGAGTTAAGGTTTTTGCCTGGTATGACTGCACGGCGGCAGAGTATGACAACTTTTTGCATAAAGCGTTGGATACGCGTCCGGACATAATCGTTGACGACGGCGGCGATCTGGTTGCACTGCTGCACGGCGAACGCAGCGATCTGGCGGCGAACATCCTGGGAGGGTCGGAAGAAACGACTACCGGGGTTATTCGACTGCGTGCGCTTGAAGCCGAGGGGCGCCTCAAATTCCCGATGGTTGCCGTAAACGACACTTATTGCAAATATTTATTTGATAACCGGTACGGTACCGGACAATCTACCTGGGACGGAATCATGCGCAGCACCAACTTGACGGTCGCCGGCAAAACGGTGGTTGTGGCCGGTTACGGCTGGTGCGGCAAAGGTGTGGCCATGCGGGCCAAAGGTTTGGGCGCTAACGTGATTATCACCGAAATCGATCCGGTAAAAGCAATTGAAGCGGTTTTTGACGGGTTTAAGGTGCTGCCGATGCAGGAGGCCGCCCGTGTTGGCGACTTTTTTGTTACCCTGACCGGCTGCATTGACGTAATTCGCGCCGAACACATTAAAGAGATGAAACATGGCGCTATCCTGGCCAATGCGGGTCACTTTGACGTGGAAATCAATAAGGCAGATTTAAATTCACTGGCTGTAGCACGACGGCGCGTACGGCGCAATGTCGAGGAATTCTGTCTGGCAGATGGCCGCAAAATCTATCTTCTGGCCGAAGGTCGCCTGGTTAATCTAGCCGCAGGTGACGGTCATCCGACAGAAATCATGGACTTGTCCTTTGCCTTGCAGGCGCTGTCAGTTATTCATATTGCCAATAACTACCAAAATATGCCGGCCAAGGTGTATGAGGTTCCGCCTGAGGTCGACAGCAGAGTGGCTGCGCTTAAGCTAAAGGCAATGGGTATTGATATTGATCAGTTGTCGCCGGAGCAGGCGGCTTATTTAAGCAGGGCATAATCTTCTACCGGGAGGATGAGCGCTTGGAAACCCGTGAAATTTGTGAAAACATTCTGGCCGCCGGACGGACAATGCTGGAAACAGGTCTGGTAGCAGGAACGTGGGGCAATATCAGTGCCCGTGTTCCCGGGCTGGAACTGGTGGCTGTTACTCCCTCAGGACAGGATTACCGGAAATTAACGCCTGCTGATATTGTGTTTGTGACCATGAGAGGACAAGTTGTAGCCGGACGGCTTAAACCGTCATCGGAGTTGCCGCTGCATCTTGCCATATACCAGGCTAGACATGATGTTCAGGCTGTGGTGCATACGCACAGCGTATTTGCCAGCGCTTGCGCCGTTGCCCGGAAAGCCATTCCCCCGATAATTGAAGATTTGGTGCAGGTAATTGGCGGTGCTGTCGAAGTTGCTGCCTATGCGCTTCCCGGCACAAAAGAACTCGCAGATAATGCCGTCGCCGGCTTGCAGCGGAAAAACGGCGTACTGCTGGCTAATCATGGGGTGGTAGGTTGCGGCCAATCGCTCAGGGAAGCGATGACGGCGTGTGAACTCATTGAAAAGGCCGCCCGTATATATATTTACGCTAATTCGCTGGGCGGGGCGCAATTATTAAGTGAAAAAGATGTTGCGGTTATGCATGCTTTTTATCTTGAGCATTATCGCAGGCAAGGAGGTTAGGAAAATGAACAGGGTGTTGCTAGCAGGCGGGGAAGCGATCATGCCGGATGGTTCGGTCAAAACCGCGGATATCGCCGTCGAAGGCCATAGTATCAAAGCTGTTGGTGACATACCGACAGAGTGGCGGCCTGACCGGATTATTAACTGTCAAGATAAATTAATTATGCCAGGCATGATTAATACGCATACCCATGCCGCCATGACGCTCTTTCGCAGCTATGCCGATGATATGCTGCTTATGGATTGGCTGCAGCAAAAAATTTGGCCGGCAGAGGCTAAACTTACAGCCGATGATGTATATTGGGGTACATTGCTGGCTATTGCCGAAATGATTAAAACAGGTACGACCACTTTCGCTGACATGTATTTTTTCATGAACGATGTGGCCAAAGCGGTTGAGGAGAGCGGGATCAGAGCCGTGCTTGCCAGAGGGATGGCGGGCGTGGCGCCGACTGGCGCTCAGGCTCTTGATGAAAGCGAACTGTTTTTCCGCGACTGGCACGGAGCGGCGGAAGGCCGGATCAGTGTAATGCTGGGGCCGCATGCGCCTTACACCTGTCCTCCGGATTACCTCAGCAAAGTAGTAGATCTGGCGCATAAGCTTGAGGCAGAAATCCATATTCATCTCTCGGAAACTGACCGTGAAGTGGCGGATTGTAAGCGCCAGTACGGGAAATCGCCCATCCTTTTAATGCGGGACGTAGGCGTTCTTGACTGCGGCGTCCTAGCGGCTCACTGCGTTCATTTATCGGAAGAAGATATAGCTGTGATGGCAGAGAAAAATGTGCGGGTTGCGCATAATCCCGGCAGTAACATGAAGCTTGCCAGCGGTATTGCGCCGGTTCCCGCCCTGTTAAAGGCCGGTATATGCGTAGGTTTGGGCACTGACGGCACAGCGAGCAATAACAATTTGGATATGCTGGAAGAAATTAGGCTGTCTGCACTGCTGCACAAGATGGAGACCAGCGACCCGACTGCTATTCCCGCCAGTGTAGCTGTGGATATGGCTACTTGCCAGGGCGCGCGAGCCCTGGCAATGGAAGGCTGTATCGGCAAACTTGAACCCGGCTACCGGGCGGATATCATTGCTCTTGATATGAAACAAGTTCACTGGTACCCGCGGCATGACCGCATGTCGCTGTTGGCGTACGCCGCCCATGCCAGCGATGTCCATACCGTTTTGGTGGACGGCAGGATTTTGCTAGACAACCGACAGTTAACAACAATTGACGAAGAACGTCTGGTACATGAAGTGCAAAAACGGGGCATGCGACTGGTGAATGCGTGATGGGGAGCAAGGAGGTTTTCAAGATGTATATAATTAAAGAAAAGCGGGAGCTATCCCAAGGAGTAAAACTATTTGTCATGGATGCGCCGCTTATTGCCAAAAAGTGCCGACCTGGCCAATTTGTCATTTTACGCATTGACGAAGACGGAGAACGGATTCCCCTGACGATAGCTGATTTTGACCGTAAAGCTGGCACGATTACCTTGATTTTTCAGGAGGTTGGCAACACTACCCGGCAATTGGGCATGCTAAATGTGGGGGATAGCCTGCTTGATTTGGCGGGACCGCTTGGCACGGCAACCGAAATTGAGAAATTCGGTACGGTCATATGCGTGGGAGGCGGCATCGGCGTTGCGCCGCTGTATCCCATTGCCCGCGCTTATAAAGAAGCGGGTAATACTGTTATCTCGATCATTGGGGCACGCAATTCCGCACTGTTAATTTTAGAGCAAGAAATGGCCGCTGTTAGTGATGAACTTATTATCACAACTGATGACGGTTCCAAGGGGCGTAAAGGACTCGTAATCGATCCGCTGCAAGAAATCTTGGTGCAGAAAACAGTTGACAGAGTTATGGCCATCGGACCGGTTATTATGATGAAAAGCGTTGCCAAGGTTACTCGTCCGCATAACGTGCATACGCTCGTCAGTCTCAACCCCATAATGGTCGACGGAACCGGAATGTGCGGCGGCTGCCGGGTAAGCGTAGGCAATAAAAATAAGTTTGCCTGCGTAGATGGCCCCGAATTTGACGCGCATCTGGTCGATTTTGACGGCTTAATGGCACGACAGCGGATGTACCACGATTACGAGCGCGGCAGCAAACGATGCGGAGGTGATTGCGCGTGTCATCAGTAAAACATCCTATGCCCGAACAGCCGGCCCATGAGCGACGGCGCAACTTTTCCGAAGTGGAGCTGGGATATGACGAAGCGACTGCGCAAGCAGAGGCGGCGCGCTGCCTGCAGTGCAAGACAGCGCCCTGTCGTCAGGGATGTCCTGTGGAAATCAATATTCCGGCATTCATTAAACATATACGCGAAGGCTCATATTTAGAGGCCATTGAAGAGATCAAAACCAAAAACAATCTTCCTGCCGTGTGCGGCCGAGTATGTCCTCAGGAAGATCAATGCGAGAAACTGTGCGTTCTGGCCAAAAAAGGGCAGCCTGTTGGAATTGGCCGTCTGGAACGGTTTGCCGCTGACTTTGCTCGTAACAGGCCGCCGCGTAAAACTGCTCCTCCCTCCGATGAGCCTGCCGGCAAGGTGGCGGTAATCGGCGGCGGTCCGGCAGGTCTTACCGTCGCCGGCGATTTGGCACGGTTAGGCTATAAAGTCACGATATTCGAAGCGCTGCACGCCCCAGGCGGGGTATTAATGTATGGCATTCCCGAATTCCGTCTGCCGAAGGATATCGTGCGTACGGAAATTGAAGAACTCAAACAGATGGGGGTTGACATTGTTGTCAATGCCATTATCGGCAAAACCTTCACCATTGATGAACTCCTGCAAGAAGAAGGTTACGATGCGGTCTTTATCGGTACCGGCGCCGGATTACCCCACTTTATGGATATTCCCGGCGAAAACCTAAATGGGGTTTATTCGGCTAACGAATTCCTGACACGGGTAAACCTAATGAAAGCTTACCGCTTTCCACAGTCGGGAACTCCAGTTCATATCGGACGCCGCGTAGCAGTAGTAGGAGCAGGCAATGTGGCGATGGATGCTGCCAGAACCTCTTTGCGTTTAGGGGCTGACACGGTGTATATTGTTTATCGCCGCTCGGAAGAAGAGATGCCGGCGCGGCAAGAGGAACTGGAGCACGCCAAAGAGGAAGGCGTCGAGTTTAGGCTGCTGACCAACCCGGTTGGCATATTAGGCAATGAACAGGGTTGGGTAAAAGGGCTGGAATGCATTCGCATGGAACTTGGCGAGCCTGATGCTTCCGGCAGGCGCAAGCCGGTCCCTGTTCCCAATTCCAACTTCATTCTGGATGTAGACACTGTGATTATGGCAATCGGTCAGGGACCTAATCCGCTCGTGCAGCAGACAACGCCAGGCTTGGCCGTCGATAAACGGGGGAATATTATCGCCGATGAAAGTGGAAAAACTTCTAAAGAAGGGGTATTTGCCGGCGGGGACATTGTTACCGGGGCAGCCACGGTTATTCTGGCGATGGGTGCCGGGAAAAAGGCAGCGGCGAGCATCCATGAATATATTCAAAATAAGCGAAAGCGTGACAGGAATTAGTGTATTCATCTCCGAATAAATGAACTAATCTGCCGGCAGGAGGTTTGGGATTGACATGCGAATACAAGCGGATCGTATGCAGGGGCTGGCCTCGGCGATATTTACGCAAGTCGATGATATGCGTAAAACCGAGGAAGCCGCCGGTCGGGACATAATTACCTTGAGCATTGGCAGTCCGGATATGGCGCCTGCTCCGCACATCATCGACACGCTCATTGAAGCGTCTCGCGATATTACCAACTATGGTTATACGCTATCTCGGGGAACATCTGATTTTTTGCGCGCAGTTGCCAACTGGTATCAAGAAAAATTCGGCGTCGTCTTAAATCCGGAAACAGAAATCCATTCACTCATGGGGTCGCAGGATGGATTGGCCCACCTAGGCCTATGTGTGGTGAATCCGGGCGATATTGTTTTAGTTCCCGATCCCGGTTACCCTATCTTTAGCGCCGGACCGCTGGTGGCCGGGGCAGAGCTTTACCGGATGCCGCTCAAGCGGGAAAACGGGTATTTGCCTGACCTTGACGCTATTGACGAATCCGTGCTGTGCCGCGCTAAATTTATGATTATCAACTATCCCAATAATCCTTTGGCAGCAGTTGCGCCACGCGAATTTTTCGCGAAAGTCGTCGCCTTGGCGCATAAATATCAGTTTCTGGTGGTTCACGACTTTGCCTACAGTGAACTTGTTTTTGACGGCTATCGTCCGGACAGCTTCCTTAGCGTTCCTGGCGCAAAAGACATCGGCATTGAAATGCATTCCCTCTCCAAGACATATAATATGGCAGGCTGCCGTGTTGCCTTTGCTGTAGGCAATGCGGAAGTCATCGCCATGCTGGGACGCCTCAAATCAAACTTTGACTATGGGGTCTTCTATCCAATTCAGAAAGCGGCTGTTGCAGCATTATCCGGTCCGCAGGACTGTGTTCGCGAAACTGCCGCGGCTTACCAAAGACGGCGTGACATTATTGTTGACGGTTTTAATGAAATGGGCTGGAAGGTCGATAAGCCACTTGCGTCCATGTATATTTGGGCGCCTGTTCCGACCAAGCAGACATCCTTTGAATTTATTACCGATTTAATCAAACGAGCAGGTGTCGCTGTGGTACCGGGGGTTGCTTTTGGCGAGCACGGTGAAGGATATATCCGCATCGCATTAGTGCAGCCGGAAAATCGGCTTAAGGAAGCTGTGGAGCGAATTAAGAAATGCCTCGGCTAAAAACTAGGGGATGAGAGGGATAGAGTATGCGTGCTTTAAATTTTTACTCATCAAATTATCACAGTCAATTGGTTTGCCGTCGTAAAATCTGTACGATCCGGTTAGGTGACAAGACGCACAAATATTCGGAAGGCGATATTGTCTGGGTGACTGTGGGTAAACGTTTTGCACAGAAGAAAAAAATCTACACGGCAGTCATTGACCGCGTACTCGTTAAACCGATTTGCCAATTGACAATGGATGATCTGCAAGGCGAAAATCCTGATCTGACCAATATCGACGATTTGCTGGTTTTTCTCAAATCGATCTATGACAAGCCGCTTACAGAAACTGATACCGTGACAGTTGTATATTTTTCGGAAATTATCGAGTAGAAAACTTCAAAAACTTATTAGGAGTGATCTTGAATGACAGCAGCAAAAAATATTCCGGTAGGCGTGTCCGCACGCCATATCCATGTGTCGCGGGAAGACCTGGATGTATTATACGGCAAAGGGTATGAACTTACTCCCTGGAAAGAGCTTTCGCAGCCCGGGCAGTATGCCTCTAAGGAGACCGTGGAATTAGTGACCGAAAAAGGCTCGATGAAAGTGCGAATTCTCGGGCCTGTTCGCAAACAGACGCAAATCGAGCTGGCATTAACTGATGCAGTAAAGCTGGGAGTTAACCCTCCTGTACGCGATTCCGGCGATTTAAAAAATTCACCAGGGATAACTATTAGGGGCCCCAAAGGCGAAGTAACCATTCCGGAAGGAGTTATCGCTGCTTGCCGCCATATCCATATGACATCGGCGGAAGCAGCCGAGCTGGGTGTTAAGGACAAAGATATTGTTCGGGTTCGGTGCGGTGGTGAGAGAGGCTTAATTTTTGATAATGTTTTGGTTCGGGTACATGATAGCTTTAGCCTAGAAATGCATATCGACACAGATGAAGGTAACGCTGCCGGCCTCGAAACAGGTGCAACTGTACAAATTGTAAAATAGGAATGGACAAATTTGAATACCCCGTAGACATACGGGGTATTTTGTATTCATGAGGAAAACACAAAAGGGAAGCAGGAATTTTTCTCGCATAGTACGAATAGTATATATCAGAACGCTGTTCAGTGTACGGAAACGGAGGTGGAGGAAAATCAAACCAAATTCACCTTATATAATTGCGTCAGTTGATCGGGCGCTTGAGTTATTATCGATTTTGGGGGAGCATTCGTCAGATATGGGGGTAACCGAACTGGCGAAAAGGATGGGCGTTCAGAAAAGTACGGTCCACAGCCTGCTTCAGACGTTAATGGGCCGAGGTTTTGTTGAGCAAAACTGTAGTGGTCGGTATTCGCTGGGTATTAAGCTAATGCATTTGGGCAATATATGTGCGGAGCGTTTAGACGTTCGTAAAGCCGCGAAGCCGGTTATGACCGAGATTGCTGACGAAACAGGAGAAGTTGTGTTGTTGGCGATGTTATCGCGCGGTGAATTAATTATTGTAGAAAAGATGGAGCCGCAGCGACCGTTTCTCATTATTCCCAAATTTGATTTTACGATTGCAGTGCACAGCACGGCCGTTGGCAAAATATTACTCGCGAATGCGTCGAGTGAAGTAGTGCAGGAGGTAATTTCGCGTGGGTTGCGCTCGTATACGCCGTTTACGATTACTACAATAGAGAAACTGCAGGAAGAGCTTGCCAAAGTCCGTGCTCAGGGGTATGCAATTGGTTGCAACGAAACCATCGAAGGCATTACCTGCATTGCCGTACCGATTTATGACGCCGCCGGCTGTGTGATTGCCGCTTTATCAATATCCAGTGCAAGCTCAGCAGTTTTAGCTGACAGATATGAAACGCTTATTCAGCACCTCAAAGACAAGGCACAGTATATTTCTAAGCGTTTGGGGTATCTGGGAATAAGGGAATAGTATGTTATTAAGACAGTTAAGGAGGATATCAGCATGCCTAAACCGGTGTTTAACGAAGAAAGATGTAAAGGCTGTGAATTGTGTACCGCTGTTTGTCCCAAAAAAATAGTTGTTATTGCTAACCGCTTTAACAGCAAAGGCTACAAACCGGCCACATGTTCCGATGATGCGAAATGTATCGGCTGTGCACTGTGTGCCAAAGCCTGTCCGGATGTTGTTATTGAAATCCATAAGTGAGAGGAGTTGACTTTACATGGCGGAGAAAATACTCATGAAAGGCAATGAGGCGATTGGGGAAGCAGCAATCGTTGCCGGTTGCCGGCGCTATTTCGGCTATCCGATAACCCCGCAGACCGAACTTACCGAATACATGGCGAAACGCATGCCGCAGGTCGGAGGAGTTTTTCTGCAGGCGGAAAGTGAAGTGGCAGCCATTAATATGGTCTACGGTGCGGCAGGGACAGGTGTCAGAGTTATGACGTCCTCCTCCAGTCCGGGCATTAGCTTAAAGCAAGAAGGTATTTCCTATATCGCCGGCGCTGAGCTACCTTGCGTTATTGTCAACATTATGCGCGGCGGGCCAGGCTTGGGAGGCATTCAGCCTGGACAGGCCGATTATTTCCAGGCTACTAAAGGCGGTGGGCATGGCGATTACCGCAATATCGTGCTGGCCCCTAATTCTGTTCAGGAAATTGTAGACATGACGATTCAAGCCTTCGATCTGGCGGATCAATATCGTAATCCGGTTATGTTGCTTGGCGATGGCGCTTTGGGTCAAATGATGGAACCTGTTGAGTTCAAGGCTACTGATACAGTCCCCTCTATTAAGGCATGGGCGGCTAATGGCATGCGGGGTCGTACTCAACCCAATATTATCAATTCACTGCATTTGCAGCCCGAGAAGCTTGAACAACATAATATCCATCTTCAGCAAAAATACGCCGCCATTCAGAAAAATGAAACCCGGTGGGAAGAGCTATATACTGAAGATGCTGATCTAATTCTAGTTGCGTATGGCATTACCTCAAGGATTGCCCGTTCGGCTATGGAAAAAGCCAGAAGCGAAAGTTACAAGGTTGGCTTAATTCGCCCGCAAACACTATGGCCGTTTCCTGCTGCACCGTTTGCGAAATATGCCAAAACGGCAAAAGCATTTTTGGCAGTCGAGCTTAGCGCCGGACAGATGGTGGAAGATGTCCGGCTGGCGGTTAACGGCGTAAGGCCGGTGGCTTTCTACGGGCGGACGGGCGGCATGATACCCAGTCCTAAAGCAGTATATGAGCAGATAGTAAAAACCCTTAAAGAAAGAGGGGGGAACTGATATGGCGGAAAAATTGTTTTCCCGGCCCCAGTCGCTGAAGGATGTTGCTTTTCACTATTGTCCCGGTTGCCACCATGGCATTATCCACCGCTTAGTAGCCGAGGTGATCGATGAACTCGATGTCAGAGATAAGACCATTGGAGTGGCGCCGGTAGGATGCTCAGTTCTTGCCTATGAGTATTTCAACTGTGACATGTTTGAAGCTGCACATGGACGCGCTCCTGCGGTCGCAACCGGCATAAAAAGGTCGCAGCCCGACACAGTGGTATTTACGTATCAGGGGGACGGCGATTTAGCCGCAATTGGTTGCGCTGAAATTGTCCATGCAGCAGCTCGAGGTGAAAAGATTACTACCATTTTCGTAAACAATGCAATTTATGGTATGACTGGGGGGCAAATGGCCCCGACCAGTCTAATCGAGCAAGTTACCAATACCTCGCCATACGGAAGGAATGCCGATAGCGCCGGAATGCCTATCCGGATGTCAGAGATGTTGGCTACTTTAGATGGAGCCTCGTTTATTGCACGTGTAGCAGTAAATAATCCGGCCAATATGGCTAAAGCCAAGGCAGCAATTAAGAAAGCCTTTGAAATCCAGATCAACGGACACGGCTTTTCCATGGTAGAGATTTTATCTACCTGTCCGACCAACTGGGGTATGTCGCCGCTCGAAGCTGCAGCCTGGCTGGAGCAAAAAATGATTCCGTATTATCCGCTTGGCCAATTTAAGGCACCGGAGGGGGTGGCAAAATGACATCGGAAATTATTATGGCAGGATTTGGCGGTCAGGGTGTCATGCTGATCGGGCAGCTGCTGACATATGCAGGAATGCTGGAGAACAAACAAGTGTCGTGGATCCCGTCCTATGGTCCGGAGATGCGGGGCGGTACAGCAAACTGCTCGGTTATCGTTTCCGACGAGCCAATCGGCGCTCCTATCGTAACGGAGCCTACTGCACTGGTAGCAATGAACCTTCCGTCACTTGACAAGTTTGAACCTATGGTTCAGCCGGGAGGAGTTATCATTATAAACAGTTCATTGATTGAGCGTACCGTAGCTCGTAGCGATGTTAAAGTGTATCAAATACCGGCTAACGATGTGGCTGCGGAACTTGGCAACAGTAAGGTCGCCAATATGGTTGTGCTTGGCGCTTTGATCGCTGCAACCGGAACGGTGAATTCGCAATCAGTCAATAAGGCGTTTGCCAAAATGTTTGCCCAAAAACCTGATCTGCTGGAAATCAATGAGCGGGCAATCGAACGCGGCGCTTCCTATATCAAATGCTAATATACGCAGAAGACTTATCCTGACGAGGATAGGTCTTTTTTTGCAATATCCGACAAACAGTACAATAATCTAAGTTTTTGGAAGTTATGCAGGAAATTGTCTACTGACAGCGAATTTCAGTATATACTCGTAACTACTAGGGTGATGTTAATGGCTAACGAACTCCTATATGAAAGCTTCCTGAACCTGGTTAAGGATGCTGTTCCGTCGGCTTTTATACTGATAGGCGGAGATGGGAACATTCGTGAAATTCAGATGACAGGTCTGGGGATTGCCAAACGGCAGCGATTGATAGGAAAGTCGTTTAGCAAGATTATGTATCGGCTATTTGGTGAACAAAATACTAACATAGTGTGTGGGGCGCAACAGAATTGTCTGGAAGGAGCAAAACTGGTCGTTATCCCCAAAATCTGTTATGTATCGCCCCGAGGGTTAACCGAATACTTCAAGTGGCATTTAGCGCCGGCGGCAGAAGCTAACAGCTTTATCGCTTTTGTGCAAAACATTACCGAGAGTGTGTTGATTGAGGAAGAATTCAACACGATTTGCGAACAGCATGACGTAGTTAACCGTGAGCTTTGTATAGCAATGTCCAATCTCGACTTTCAGTTCATGGATTTGGAACAGGCCCACCGAAAACTCGCCGCGCTGTACCGGATTACTTCGGTCGTACAGCGAACGGTGATTTTGACTGAAGTTCTGGCAGAAATCGTCGATGGTTTGACGCACGAATTAGGATTTATCAATGCCGCTATTTTTCTGCTGGAGGAAGAAACTCAGGAACTGCGGATTATGGCCCATCGCGGGTACCGAGACAATATCCGGGTACATATATCACAAGGCGTAATCGGATACGCATGCCGATTGCGAGAACTGGTTTATGTGCCGGACGTGACGTGCGCCCCCCGGTATATTCCAGGAACCAGTCAGGGTGCCAGCGAAGTAGCGGTGCCACTAATCGTCAATGATCGCGTTATTGGCGTCATGGATGTAGAAACACCTGCGGGTAAAATTATGAATAAATATGATCTTGACCTCTTGCGGTCTTTGGCCAGCCAAATTGCCCTTACCATTGCTCATGCCACGCATGTGGCCGATGTCCAGATGCAGGCGGTTACTGACAGCCTTACCGGATTGTCCAATTATCGGTATTTCCGTTCGGCCCTAGACATGGAGGTTAAGCGGGCTTTACGCTATGAACGTCCGTTAGCTTTGCTCATGATTGATATTGATAATTATAAACGGTATAATGACACCTATGGCCACCGTATGGGTGATGAAGTATTGCGAAGCGTTGCCACAGTTATTCGCGATTCCGTCAGGGATGTGGATATTGTTGCTCGTTACGGGGGTGAGGAGTTTGTAGTCCTTTGCCCGGAAACCACTCTCGGCGAAGCACGGATCATTGCTGAGCGGATCCGGTTTAATGTTGAAAAATATCCATTCCCGAATAAACAAACCCAACCGGGCGGCACACTTACGGTGAGTGTAGGAGTAGCGGAGTATCCCTCTGATGCTTCTACTGCCGAAGAATTAATTGATCACGCTGATAAGGCGCTATATGCAGCAAAAAGCATGAGCAAAAACTGTGTACGTATCTTTGGGTTAGATTTTTCGTTAGGTGCGGAGCAACGTTATTAATGAGAATTTTCAATAGCCGTCTTTTGGAGACGGTTATTTTTTTCACCGGCTACCCTAATGTGTTCATAAAATACATTAGGGTAACTGTGGGGTGATAAAATTGAAACATTTCCCAAAAAAGCGACCGCCAAACCGCCCGCGGGTCGGTTTGGCGCTTAGCGGCGGCGGTCCGCGCGGAGCGGCGCATATCGGGGTCTTAAAAGTTCTTTGTGACTATAAGATTCCCATAGACTTGATCGCCGGTACCAGTGCCGGGGCAATTGTGGCGGCTCTCTATGCTTCCGGGTACAGCCCCTCTGATATGAAAGCTGAGCTTGACCGCCTAAAGCTTAATGAGTTAATTGATTTTAAGCTGCCTGTTTCGGAAATTATCAAACATGGCGTTAAAACCTTTTTTAAAATGCGCTGGTCGTCACTACCGCAGGGCTTTATTAAAGGAGATAAAATTGAGCAGTATTTGGGTACATGGTGGCAGGACTGTACGGTAAGAAATACGCGCATTCCCGTTGCTATCACCGCCGTCGATCTTAACACAGGCGACACGGTGTTTTTCACGACACCGCTGCCGTCGTTTCGCAAAATATTAAATGCCAAATATTTTCATAATACTCGTCTGGTTGACGCCGTACGAGCCAGCATTTCGATACCAGGGGTGTTTTTTCCCAAAAAGTATAAAGGCATGACCCTTGTTGACGGTGCGGTAAAAAATAACTTGCCAAGCGATATATTAAGACAGATGGGCGCCGAGTATATTATCGGCGTTGATTTGGGCTATGACGGTTCTCCTAATTATCAGATTAATACCGTGGGAGAAATATTAATGCAATGCATTGATATTATGAACCGGGAAGTTACGCTATTGAAAGGAGAGCATTACTCGGATATTGTGATTCGGCCGGCTACCCAAGACATAAGTTCTAAAGACAAGCGCCGATTTATGCTATACGTAGAGCGAGGCGAAATGGCCGCCCGCAGCGCGGTTAATCAGATCAAGGCTGACATCGGAACATAAGGCTCCCCGGCTGTTTAATGCGCATATCATAAAATAGAAATGATATGTAGGGGGCATGGAAGTGCAAAGGCGAATATCGTTGCCGTTATTCCGGGAGCTAAGCGGAATTGATGAAAACATTGTCGGCGTTGGTCAAGGTCATAAATGGGTCAGGGGAAAGGATACCGGGGAAAAAGCAGTAGTCGTATTGGTTCGCAAAAAACACGGCAAAGCGGAACTTAGCCGGAGGCATATAATTCCCAAAAAAGTTGACGGTACTATGACCGATGTAATTGAAGTGGGCGACATCCGTTTTTTTAACGAACGGACAAAGTTTCGGCGGCCTGCCCAGCCGGGAATGAGCGTTGGGCATTATAAAATATCAGCGGGAACATTCGGTGCAGTTGTTAAAGATCGCAGCACAGGATTACCCCTCATTTTATCCAACAACCATGTACTTGCAAATTTAACTGACGGTGTTGACGGCCGTGCACAACTAGGAGATCCCATTTTGCAGCCGGGAATTTTTGATGGAGGAGATTGTGAGAAAACCGTACTTGGCTATTTAGAACGATTTATCCCCTTGCAGCGAGAATTAGCAAAACCCCAGTGCAAGATAGCAAGCGTGTTTGAGCGCACGCTTAATATATGTATCGGTTATGTCAAGCCCCAATACCGTATTCAGGTACTGCGCGCCAATGAAAAAGTAAATTTGGTTGACTGTGCTGTTGCCAAACCGACGGATCCCGATGCCATACACCCCGAAATTATTGAAGTTGGGGCATTGGCAGGAATTAAAGAGCCTCAGCTTGCCATGCCGGTGAAAAAAAGCGGCCGCAGCACAGGTTTGACCTATAGCATTATCATAGCAGTGGATGTCACGGTTAAAGTTTTTATGACTAGCCGCGAGTATGGTCTATTTACCGATCAGGTGATTGCCGGTCCTATGAGCTTGCCGGGAGATAGCGGCTCGCTGATCTTAACCGAAGATAATTATGCAGTAGGGCTTTTATTTGCCGGCTCTGAGCAAGTAACTATCTTTAACCGGATTGATCATGTACTTGATGCCTTAAATATTGTGCTATAGCGAAAAACCAGGATTTCTCCTGGTTTTTCTGCTACTGGGGGGTATTATAATGTTCAATATAGCGGGGACGGTATGACTTGATTCCGGTTTTGCCGCGAAACGTGCCATTAAAGCCTGGATTTAGCGGCATGCTACCCTTGCCGTCGTTGCGACTGACCTTGCGTCCGCCGGCTTTAGTTTGTTTGTCAGTACTGTACCAGCCGTTCTGAAGCATTGTCTGATAGATTTTGTATGCACTGTCCTGAGTGCGCTGTTGGAGTGTTTGGAAGGTATTGCGGACTAAATCAGTTGAACTTTCCATAACTGCATGATCATAGAAATGGGACATGTACTTCTCGGTCGCTAGCAAATCCAAGAGCATATCCCGATCGGATAACCTGTTTCCCTTCGATTGTGAATACTTGATGTTGGCCATGGCCGACCTCCATATTACTGATAGTTAGTAGGCAACATTTGGTTTAAAACATGTTTGAGTCGGTTGGCATTATTGCGTTTGGTTTTTGACATCTCAAACAGAGCTACCTTTAAACCTTCATCTTGACACTGATCAGCATAAATGTTGCACTTGGCGACAAAAAGATTTTCGAACTGGACTGCTTCTTTCAGATACGCTTTTTCCTTGCTGGTCAAGATTTCCATAAGATCACCCCCTGTGTCCTTATTTGTAATATGTATGAACACAGGGAGGATTATTCTGTTTAAAGCTTAAAAAGAGCCTAATGGCCCTTTTTAGAGATTATTTAACCGGGTATTGTCATATCGTCGAGGAAAGAGTCGTAATCAATATTAGCAATATAATCGCGGGATATGGGCTTAGTGTCAGCCGGCTGATCCGGCTCTTCAAAATGTGGAGGAGGGGAGATTTCATCAGCAACTTCGTACAATAGATCAGGGTCAAAGGCATCATTTCTCAGCCAAGGGATTTTTTTCCTGGAGTCCATTACATTCAACCCACCTGTTTGTGTTAATCGGACATATGCTACTACAAACGGGATGAATTTTTCGCTGCAGCTTGCTGTGAAGTGGATAAGCTATCAGTTGTGGGAGCAAATTCAGTAATTTCTTCCGCAAAATCATACAGGTGCCGGGTAGAACTGGATTTGTACGATGACTTGAGCGGCAGTTTGCATCACATCCTTTTTTTAGTAAATGCTTATGGAGTTGTACGATTTTAGTATAATTCAATATCCAGCAGTCTATGCTGCTTGCAAGAAATGTTTCGCATAAATTAATTCTGCTAACTTATCATCGCCCTGAGCAGCCCGTATATTTTGAGTAACCAGCAGGGTTGGCGGAAAAATTGCCAACCCCTGACAAATTTTAAACGATAGTTTTCCTGATTGCCTGGCAGACGCGTACGAATGCCATTACCGAACGCCGTCGTAACACCATCCCATCGGTCGAATTCTAAGTTATGCCGAAAAAACATTGGTGCATTGAGCTTACACTAAGTTTTCTGTGATAATCTCTCAAACTGAAAAATCTTGTGGTACTGGTAAAACAAATAGAACAGTATCCAGTTAGCGAAGTATGAATGATAAATCGTCCACCACATAGGATACTTCATGTGGCCAGTCTTAAAATGCAACCATTCAACGATAATCATAGCACCAACCCACACGAACCAATAGCTAAACATTCGCCAGAATGTCTTTCGCTCTGGTAACCACTGAATGAATAGGTATGCCACAACCATATACAGTCCCCATGTATTCACCAGTTCAGGTAACATAGAGGTATGGTCGTCATACTGCCACAGGCGATAGCGATTAATTATAATATCAGTAGTTGCCCCAAAAAGTCCAGCCAGAAAACTTACAGGGAAAATTTCATGCCAACGCTTTTGTCAGCGAGTATGAGCCAAACAGACCATTCAATAATGAAGCGGATTATCCAGAACATTATAAATGCCCCCTAGTAGTAACAAAGTCGCATAATGCTGTTATGTTTAGATAATCGCAATGTCTGGCGTTTTTTTGCGATAATTATTCGCGGGGAAATGGAAAAATGACCCCTCTCTACGGTTAACTTAACATAATGGATATTATCGGACGTAATTAGTATATAGAAAAGGGCTTTAAAGTACTCGATAGATGATATAATTTATAATAAATTGCTTTTTGTATCAGGTTACACAATGCAACAAAGACCGCTGACGTTTCATTCAGCGGCCTTGATATCATTTATAATCAGTTTCCGGTTTTTGCGGCTGCAGATACAATCGTATTGCTATGGTTATGGGCTTTCATCGGTACTTTAAGTGTTTGGCCCGCAAAAATCTCCGCGTTGGCAGAAAGCTCGTTGCGCTGCCGAATTGCCATAATTAACTCTCGTACATCGTCTTTATCGGTAACATATCTGGATGCTATAGACCAAACAGATTCTCCCGGTTGAACGCGGACTTCAATAAAGGCTTTGCTTTCTATATACGAATTGTTGGCTTTTATAACGCTAGCATCAAATTCCATTAGTAAAATCGCGATTAGCAGTATTCCGAAACACAGTTTTATTAGTATTTGTTGATGATTCTGTGAGGTTTTCATCTAGCCACACTCTCCAAACAAATGTTCTATAACTGTATTTTAACACAGTACATATGTTCGGTCAATAGATTAAAGTGTCTTTTCGAACAAATGTTTGCAAAATTATAAACTTGTGCTATACTTATAATAAATATTATAGTTAATAATGTAATTTGCTATTTTTTAAATGGAGTGGATATAACATGAGTAAAGAGCATTTGATTGGGAAAAGGCAACAACAAATTTTAGCTTATATAAAAGAAACGCTTCGCGCCAGAGGCTACCCTCCTTCTGTTCGGGAAATCGGCGAGGCAGTAGGCCTGAGCTCAAGTTCGACAGTGCACACTCATCTTGAAAAGTTGGAAGAGATGGGGATGATTCGTCGTGACCCTACTAAGCCACGGGCAATAGAAATTCTTGATGAGGTGCCCTGGCGGCAAAAGAGTATGACCCCGGTCCCTTTGGTGGGAAGGGTGACAGCGGGTCAGCCTATTTTGGCAGTCGAAAACATTGAGGAAACCTATCCACTGCCCACCGAGCTGATTGGTGACGATAATGTATTTATGCTGACTGTTCAGGGGAACAGTATGATCAACGCTGGCATTCTGGATGGTGATTATGTTTTGGTTCGCGAGCAGTCTACCGCCCGGAATGGGGATATTGTTGTTGCTCTTATTGATAATGAGGAAGCTACCGTTAAGCGGTTTTTCAAAGAGCGTGATTTGGTCAGGCTACAGCCCGAAAATGATGCGATGGAGCCTATATACACGAGTAATGTTAGTATTTTAGGTAAGGTTATTGGCGTTTTTAGGCTGTTTTAGAGTTGACTATTCAAAAGGATATTCGTAAACTACTCATAAACACAGAAGCGAACCGCAATGGTTCGCTTCTGTGTTTCGATCAGTCTATTGAAATAGCCCTGCTGTTTTTTTATTAACTAGAGAAAACATTCTATTAACGAAGCCTGTAATACCTGACGGCTTAATAGCCGGCTTATTTAGCAGTTTAGCGGCAATTTCCCGAATATTAACCACGGCCGTTGCCTGAGGGTTAGAGAGTATCAATGGGGTTTGTTCCTTCAACGATCGGCTGATCGCGCGGTCTTCGATAATATATCCTAAATATTCCGCATCACGGTTTAGATAGGTACGAAGCACCATTGTAAGTTTGGCGGCAACCGAATTTGCTTCCGCTACGCTTTCTGCCTTATTGACGACAAGCATTTGTTTTGCCTGGCAATCAAGGTTTTTCATTACTTTTAAAATTGCATAAGCATCAGTAATCGCGTGTGGTTCGGTAGTAGTAACAACAATAATTTCGTCAGATGCCAGTAGAAAGTTGGATACATCCTTCGAAATACCGGCGCCAGTATCCAGCAAAATGATGTCTGCCAGTCCATCTAGTTGGTTAAAACTATTAATGACCCGCGAAAACTGGCTTTCGCTCAATTGCGTTAACTCCTGCATACCAGAGCCACCCGGAATGATTGCAATGTTACCGGGGCCGGATATGGTAATATCTAGCAAATTTTTTTCGCCGGTTAATAGGTGAGTAATATTATACTGTGGCGTGAGGCGCAGTAAAACATCGACATTAGCTGTTCCCAGGTCAGCATCAATAATAAAAACACGCTGCCCGTAAGCAGCTAGGGCAATCGCAAGATTTATGGTGAAGGTAGTCTTGCCTACCCCTCCCTTACCGCTGGTAATTGCGATAACGCGCGACATGCCGTTTTGCTTGTTCGGCCGATATGTGCTCCGGGAGATTGTGTATGGCCGCATAATTGTGTAAGACTTAATTTCCCCCAGGTCGCGCTGAATAACCTCAGTAGTAAAGCTAAAGTCCTCCCCCTGATAGGACAACGAAATCTCTAATCTGGCTCCTACCGGCCATAACAGCAACCGGCCCTTATCATAGGGAATGCTGATCGTAATGGTATGCGTCGAAGTCGACAACACTCTTGACGCATAGGTTATTCTGTTGGGTGCAGTTTGCGGGGTTATATAAACCGGCAGGCCACTAGCAAAATTGATATCTGCAATCGGCATGTTGTCCCTCTCT
The DNA here is from genome assembly GCA_026417995.1 of Negativicutes bacterium. Classification (GTDB taxonomy): domain Bacteria; phylum Bacillota; class Negativicutes; order Sporomusales; family JAOACF01; genus JAOACF01. Next base: position 6,985 of record JAOACF010000010.1, on the reverse strand, counting down.
CGCAAGACCGTTCAAGTATGATTATTATTAATTCCTTCTACAAAAACCCGTTATCTCCTTCCGCATCAATCATGCGTGCCAGAGGCGAGCAGCAGATAATAAAAAAACCCAGCATGGTGAGCATGCTGGGTTACCTAGGCTATTTCTTGATGATATGCTGAGTAGTTTTCGTGCCGACACGGATTATATGATCAACCGGTTTGTATTCATCAAAGGCAAGGAGTTCTCGCTGGATTTCCTGCCCATTTTTTAGTTTTACCCGGTAGGTGGCAACCTGAAAGCCTTTCTGCCCCTCTACTTCTACAACTTGTTTACCAAGTTCTAATTCAGGATCTTGCTTGATAATTGTTGCCGGTTCGATTTCTTTTTTATCGCCGGATACAATCCGAATATCCACAGCACGGTTTTTGTATTGACCATAAATAAAGACTGTCAGATGATTGCCTTGTGTCTCGCAGTTAATATAAATATTGCCTGACGACGTATTCTTAAATTTAAAATCAAGTAGGTTATCCGCGACTGTGGCATCTTGCCCCAGCGGTACATATAGCGGCGGACGGAAGTGCGGCGTACGTTCGATAATCATCATATCGGCAAGTAGAACTGCGTTGTATAGCGTACTGCTAACCTGGCATACTCCCCCGCCGTAGTCCGGTACTAATTTTCCCTCAATAAATACAGGAGCCTCTTTATAGCCATTATGGGCTAAGCGGGGGCCAACAAGCGTATTAAAGGAGAACTCTTGGCCGGCTTTGACCAAAGCACCACTAATGCTCTTGGCAGCTAGGTAAATATTCTGCGATCGGTTAATATCGCTGCTGTCAAATTCAGTGCTAAAAGAGGCAATGAGCGTATCTATACCGGCAAGGTCAAAATTGCGGATTGCAGGCGCGATTTCGCTGACAGGGAGCGGCAGCAGCGAGCCTGGCTGGTTGTTTATACGAAGTGCAATGTCAGTTAATAGTTTTTCGGTATCAAGTTGTAAGCCAATTTCTTCCGGGACAAGAATCGGATGTGATCCCTCAAACCGAAGCGCCGCGTTGCGTGGGGCTCGCTCAATTTGTTGGGCAATGCCGTTAACAATGGTATGCAATTTTCTGGCGTCGTAAGTAACTGCCAAGGGGATTTGGCTGCCGCGGTTGAGCGTTATATAGCGTTCTTTTAGTTGTTGCAAGATATTGCCTGTCCGGCCGACTGCGTAAGCCTCCTGAACCAGTCTCGCGGCATTGATTTGAAATTCGATATCAGCAGTCATGAGCGCCCAGCGAGAACCATTGTATTCAAGCATTACCAGCGGCTTGTTGCTGAGAGCCTGGAAGGATGCTCTGATTTTTGCCTCAGCCTCTGCGGGTGTAAGGCCGCCAACCGGTAGATCGCCGATAACCACACCATGATAGATCTCATTAGTTACCATGAATGCCGTGCTGGTAGCGAAAAAGCTAACCATACTGAAAAAGAGAATGATTCCGAAAAATAATATCAAATTTTGCCTTCGGTTTGAAGTAGGTGTAGTAGTTTGCACAGTACAGTACCCTTTCCTAGCCAAAGTTAAAAGTTAGACAGGAAAACCAGCACAGCTTGCTGATAAGCCCCCATCTACGTTGGTGGTCGCCGGGAACGCTTCACTCCTCGGCTCCCGCCTAGCATCCGGGGGCTCTATACGTCAGGTATAGGTTATTTATTAGGAAATACTCATAGATAGTTCGACAAATTTACCGGCTAGCTTGGCTTTTTGAATAACCTCTTCGGTTATTTCGCCCCCCTGTTCAACTATGATCATACCATTATCTGTTTCGATGCGACGAGAGGCTTTTTTTCCTAATAGAAACTTGCGATGTTTGTCATCGAATTTTTTCGCAGAATCATCAGCGGCAGGGGCTGGTTCGGTCACAGGCGTAGGCTCAGCGGAAGCAGTCACCGCAGGCGCTGGTACAGGCGTAACGGGAGTGAAATCTACTTTTGGTGCCGATGTTGCGGCGACCAGCGGTTCATCTGTTTCGCCCACAATTAACACTTCTTTACCGAAGGTAAGTACGCGTCCCGACGGCAGGTGGGATACTTCGCCGTTCGCATCTTCCACTTCGCAGGCAGTAATCTTACCGGAAAGATCGACAATGAATTCATTTACTTTACCTAATATACGGCCTGATTTTGTGAGTACTTTACTGCCGATTACCCCGACTTCAGCAGTAAGCAGTTTTTCAAGCTCCGGGTTTTCACTATATAAAGAGACGTTGCTTGAGCTTTCAATTGTCACTGCATATTCGCCTAAGCCAATAATTGCGCTAAAGGGCAGAAGCTTTGCACCTAAATACCATTTGCCGTCGTCAATTGCCAGAGCTGCAACTGAACCGGCAGCCGGATTGACTACAAGATTTTTTACTTTTCCCAGTTCCTTTCCTTCAGTGATGCTGATGACCGGCAGGCCAAGTATGTCTGCACTTTTTTTCACGACACAAAAACCTCCTACGATTTAGATCTAAGCAAGATTGCGCCATTCACGAAATTCTTCGTCAATGTCTTTCGTGACATCAGCGGGAATTTTATGAAATGGGACAAAGCCCAAGCGGCGTTGAAGCAGGGCGTTGCGGGTTATTCGCAAATAGGCGATTGTTTCCGTAAATTCCTGCGATAAGACGCCATCCGCCTGAACCTTAGGAAGGTTGCGCCCCTCGATAAATACACGGATAGCCTCGTCATATGAACCTTTGTCTTTGAGCAATGTGGCGATTTCAACGACTATGTATGGAGCAGCTTCGCTTTCCGGATGGCGTTTCAGTGCCTCACGGAAATAGATTAAGGCCGCTGATGGTTCGGCTCGCTCCTTAGCTGCAAAAGCTAGGTCAAGCAGGTCATCGAGATCAGCAGGCAAAAAAACTTCTTCTTTTGGTTCATCGGAAACAACTAAATCACCAGATTCAGTAAAGCCTGCTTTTGAATCTGATACATGCGGCACAACCGCAACAATTGTCGACGACACTTCTTCCGTAACAGCTGACTGGCGGTCAACCGCTCGGTGAAGGGACGTGGCAGGCAATACGTGCCCGGGCTCTGATTTACTAGCATCCTGCAATGGCTGTTCTATCAATGCGGCGGCCGAATTGGATATCTGAGGCTCTTGCTCTCCCTCGTAGTACGCGACAAAATAGGCAAAGATTATGGCAACGACTGCTAAAAAACCGATTGTACCCGCCAGACCGGCAAACCCGACAACAATGCGCGGCAGGATTATACTTAGAAAAAGAGCGCAGATTGCACACAGAATGAGAGGTTTCAGCTTGAGGCCGAGGCGAAAAACGCTGTTGGCCAATTTATAGACAAGTAAGATGGTAACGGCCATGGCACCAATGGTTAACCCTATGTATTCCACAATATCACCGTAAAATATTATAATCTCCGATTTTATTCGACAAAATGAACACTTTTCCTGTCTAAAATTATGGAAATATATTGTTTTAGGAATATTTTTATTAGATTTTTCCAGCCTAATCCGGGCAAAGCTCCGCAGCAGCGCCCATAATCCCGAGAAGCGCGTGCTCAAAAGTTAAGCCTCCTTGCAAGTATACCGCATATGGCGGCCGCAGCGGGCCATCGGCACTTAGTTCTATTGACGAGCCTTGGACGAATGTTCCGCCAGCCATGATGACGGCATCAGCATACCCGGGAATTTGACTGGGTTCAGGTCGGACATGGGATTCAACGGGTGATAGCCTTTGCAGGCCGCGGCAAAAGGCGATCATTTTTTTGGGTGTACCCAGCTCAATTGCTTGGATAATATCGCTGCGCGGCTCTTCAGGATGCGGCAGGGTTTTATAGCCAAGCAGAGAGAAAAAGATAGAAGCAAATACTGCTCCTTTAAGTGCCTGAGCTACCGTGTGCGGCGCCAGAAAGAGGCCCTGAAACAAAAGCCGGTTATCCGCCAGAGAAGCGCCCAATTCAGAGCCGATACCCGGCGCAGTAAGACGGGCGGCAGCCAGTTCCACGAGATCGGATCGTCCGGCGATATACCCTCCTGTTGGCGCTATACCGCCGCCGGGATTTTTAATGAGTGAGCCGGCAATAATGTCGGCGCCAACCGCAGTTGGTTCATATTGTTCGACAAATTCGCCGTAGCAATTGTCGACAAAGCAAATGCAATCTGGCTTGAGTGCTTTAATTGCGGCGCAAGCTGCACCTATTTCGGCTACAGTCAGCGGTTTACGCATGCTGTAGCCACGTGAACGCTGGATTAAAACCATTTTTGTGCGTTCATTGATTGCCGACGCTATTGCTTCGCTATCAATGCCCCCCTCATTCATTGGAACTTCGGCGTAAGCTACGCCGAAATCGGCAAGTGAGCCGGGCGCCGGTTTAGCGGTGCAGCCAATCACTGTCTGCATCGTGTCGTAGGGAGCTCCGGTAACGGACAGCAATTCGTCCCCCGGGCGAAGAATGCCGAACAGTACGGCTGCCAGAGCATGCGTGCCGGAAACAAACTGGCTCCGTACCAGCGCTTTCTCACAGCCGAAAATATCCGCCCATATTTCGTCGAGTTTATCCCGGCCAGCATCACCATAACCATAGCCTGTAGTATGGTGGAAATGAAAATCAGATACTTGGTGCCGGGCAAAGGAATTCAATACTTTATGCGTATTTTGCATGGCGGATTCATCAATAGCGTGAAAAAGGGGCTGAGCTTTCCGGAGAGCTTCTGTACGCAGCGCCTCTAATTTAGCCGGAAATTGGATCATTTGTTGTAACATCTCCTTGTATGAAATTTTTCAATCGGTTGGCTAAATCCTGCGGTAAAGAGGCCTTTACGGCGATACCGCCGTCGCGGTATTCTACGCTGTGTACGGTGCCGCCGTCATAAAGGCGTGACAATAAGCCGCTTTCGCTGTACGGCAGTAGCAAATCCATATCGATAAGGTGAACGGATACAAAGGCGTCAAGCATAGTGAACAGGCGGTCTATACCTTCGCCGGTCAGTGCTGATATGGCCACGCTGCAAGGCTGGCGTAAGAGCCGCTGCAACAGATACGGGTCGCCAATTTTATCAAGTTTGTTGTACACATTGATTAACGGTTTAGTATCTGCTTTGAATTCACGCAGCACCTCAAAAACGGCTCCGCATTGCTCTTCAAACAGGGGATGGCTGATATCCTGTACATGCAGCAGCAAGTCGGCTTGAACTACCTCTTCAAATGTTGCCCGAAAAGCGGCGATAAGCTGATGCGGCAGCTTCTGAATAAAGCCGACGGTGTCGGTCAGTAGCGTTTCTTTGCCGCTAGGGAGGGTAATTCGCCGGGTAGTCGGGTCAAGCGTAGCGAATAGTTTATCTTCGGCCAAGACGCCGGCATTAGTCAATTTGTTGAGTAATGTGGATTTTCCTGCGTTGGTATAGCCAACTAACGCAATGGTGGGGATTTTAGCCTGCTGACGTCGTTCGCGATGCAAACCCCGGTGTTTTCTGATATTATCAATTTCTTTTTCAATTTCACTGATGCGCCCGCGTATGCGTCGACGGTCGACTTCTAGTTTGGTTTCGCCGGGGCCGCGCGTGCCAATGCCGCCACCCAGACGGGATAACACCAGGCCTTGCCCCCCCAGACGGGGCAGATTGTACTTGAGTTGCGCCAGCTCTACCTGGAGCTTCCCTTCGTGTGACCGGGCGCGCTGTGCAAAAATATCCAGGATAAGAGCCGTCCGGTCAATGATTTTTACGTTTAAAGCCTGTTCCAGATTGCGTTGCTGGGCAGGCGACAATTCGTCATCAAATATAACGAGATTGGCCCCATACTGCTGCCGGAGCAGACGCACCTCTTCAAGTTTTCCTCGGCCGATAAACAAAGCCGGGTCAGGGCGTTCCTTTTTTTGCGAGATAACTCCCAATACTTCCGCTCCCGCCGTCTCTGCCAACTGCGCCAATTCCTCAAGCGATGCAGTGATTTCCCAGCCCCCGTGTTTCTCTACGCCTACCAGAAGCGCTTTTTCTTTTTCGGCAGTGATGGCTGACCTGTTTTTGATGCCTAGTTGTCTTTCAATTTCGAGGTATAAATATGTAAAATCGATCTGCGCAAGTTCTTGCAGGGAAATTGGGCCAATCGTACTTACTTCAGAGATGGCGGCGCTTGCTGGCGAAATAAAACCAAGGCTGGCCTCTGCCACTCCCTGGTTTTCGCTTATAGCAACCATTACATCGTAGCGCATCACGGTGAGCGCCGTCAAATCAGGCCCGCTTAATTCGCTGTCGCTTCCCGGATGAGTATGTATGCAACGAATCCCACATAACCGGTTTTCAGCTCTCCGCCCGTCCAATTCCGGCAGCGCCACGGTTCTGACATCGCCAACCGCTACAGCAGTAACTTGACCTCGCCGATTTAGGTAAATGGCTACTTCTCGGTTGATTTGCGCTGTGATTGCCAGCAATTCACTAGCCAGTTCGGGCAGGATAATCTGACCAAATGGAACGGTTGCGGCATAAAATTGTTCCAATCTGTCTATGATACTTTTTCTAAGGCCGCTTATCTCCCCATATACCTCAGGCAAAACCTATCACTCTCCTTCGATACTACTGTTTTCGACGAAATTATCGTTTTCCTTCTTAAATTAAACAAAGAGGCTGTTCGCCTCTTTCGACAGGATGCTAAGTTGCGCGGATTGGTGTGACATGTAGCTGACTAAGGCCAAAATAGCCAGAGTATAGAAAAAAATTGCCAGAAAACGGATGCCGGGATTAGGGGACGAAAGTCCGGGGACCTTTTGGCGAATCCCACACGGGTTTAATAGGAGCAGACTCAGCAGGAAAATGATAACAGCCAGGGAAAACACTAGCTTGGGATCAAAGAACCAGCACAGAATAAGAAAACCAATAAAACAAGTTTGCGCAAAAATTTTGACTGCGTGGCTAAATTGCCGGTAGTACATACGTTTTTTGCGAACTGTGCGTGATAAATTCAACCATATTCCCCCTAACAGGTCATGTACTTTTATCACAACCCATGTA
>JAOACF010000100.1 GCA_026417995.1 Negativicutes bacterium | reverse complement strand
GTCTCCCGCCATGTCCGCGCCGGCGATCCAAAGGCCTTTCGCCTTTAAATCTTTCATGGCCTGTACGATGTTGCCGACACGCGCAACCGGTACGTAGAGCGCCGCACCAGCTGAGGCTTTGGCTACCGCTCCGGAAAGCGGACAGCTGCGCCGTTTCGGCATAATTACCCCATGTGCGCCGGCGGCGTCAGCCGTGCGGAGAATGGCGCCCACATTGTGCGGATCCTCAAGCTCATCGAGTAATATAACAAACGGCGGTTCGTTTTTCACGGCAGCGGCCGCCAGTATATCTTCCCGTTCAACGGATGCCACCGGCGCTACCGTAGCGACTACTCCCTGATGCCGCGCGCCTTGTGTCAACGCCTCGAGCCTGGCGACATCAACCTCCTGAACGACCACGCCCTGCGACTTGGCCAAGCCGGCAATTTCCCGGACAGAGCCAAGCCGCTCACCTTTCGCCAGCATAACTTTATTAAGCGGACGGCCGCTTTTTAGCGCTTCCATGACACTATTGCGACCAAATAAAATCTCCTCTGACATGCCAACACCTCGTCAGTACCCAATATGTTCATTTTTCCCTTAGCCGGCGTATTTTAGTCCATGCATGCGCAAGGTCGGCCTTGCAGCGCCTGTTTGGCCGTCTTAACGAAAAAGGATGGGCTACATCCCATCCTTTTTCGCCCCGGAAATCTCGTCTTTGCGTATGAGGCCCGCCAGCCGGCCGCAAGTCAGTGCGCCTTCGCCGCAGCGCCGCTCGGTTTCGCAGGTAGGTCCGGCCTTGGCAAACAATACCGGCGACACTTTGCGAACCTCGGCCAGCATGGCTTCAGCAAGCTGTCTGATCTCCCACTGCGCCCGCTGACAGCAGCGCAAGGCAAAAAAGTGATGCAGCGCGCGGGCATTCATGGTTACCACGATTTTAGTTTCCGCGGCATTGGCCAGACAGTAGCGGGCATCTTCCTGATGTACGCCTAAAGAAATCAATTCATCATAAGTGCTGCGGATACTCTCCATAAGCCGCTCGAACTTTTCCCGGGCCACGGCGTTGTTGGCAATACTGGGCGGAGTGATGTATTCAAAATCGTGCTCTTTGACATAGCGCTGCGACTGCTGCGAGTAGCTGGCGATGCGATGGCGTACCAGTTGGTGCGTAAGCACCCGTGAAACCCCTTCGATAGCAAAAGTAAAGCTGACGTGCTCTAATGTAGACAAATGCCCCATGTCCAGAATTTTGCCCACCAGCTTTGCTCCCTGCTCGGCTGTAAGCTTTTCCGACAGTTCCGCCGCGCCGACTGGAGAATAGCAGAGGCGGGCCGACATGGCAACCACCCGGTCGGGATCGGGCGTATAACATATGAGTTTAACCTTCATGTCCTCTCCCCTTTATCCTGCGCATTATTCGCTAAATTCCGCATAATCTCGCCAAATACCTTTTCCGCGATTTCATTCAGCCGTTCGTGTTTGCCGGATAAATACAGGAAGCCCATCAGGGCTTCGAGGCCGGTACTATACCGGTAATCGCTGACCGAAGCATTGCGGGTGGGCGTCGATTTGGCATTGCGCCCGCGGCGCATAATATCCATCTCTTGCTCAGTAAGTTCCGGTTCAATGGCCCGAAGACCATAAGCCTGCATCGCAGCCGAAACAATTCTGGCGTCAAAGGAATGCAGCACCCGCACCCGGTTTTGCTCATACCGGAGCAATCTGGTCCGCACATACAGCGAGTAAAAAGCATCGCCAATATATGCCAGCACCAGCGGGTGCATACGCGCAGGCTCTTGCTTTACCGCACTTTCCGTGCCTTTTAGAACATTGCCGATCAGCATTTGAAACTGGTCAAATTTCACCGTTTTTTCCACCTAACGCCTTGCGGCGAGTCTTCCAGGGCAATGCCGATGCCACCCAGCCGGTCGCGGATTTGGTCCGCCGTCCCCCAGTCCTTCTTCCTGCGGGCTTCCTGACGGATATCGATAATAATCTGCATCAACGCTTCAACCAGCTCGGCGTTTTCACTGGCAGCAGCACCGGCATCCTGCTCAAAGATACCGATAATGCCCGCCATCGTCCGGAATAAGTTCTTGGCAGCTTCAAGCGTCTCTGTGTGTTTTGCCGCTTTGCCGGCTATCACCGCACTGTAGTAAATATTGATTTCTTTGGCCAGGCCGAACATAACGCTGATGGCCAGCGCGGTATTAAAATCGTCATCCATCGCTTCATAAAAATCGCTGTTGGCTCTTTCCACCGCGGCTGCAAGCGACCTTGCCTCCTCGCCGGCTGCCCCTTCCTTCATCCCCTCCAAGTGGCGAATGTTATCCAGGGCAGTTTGGAGACGCTCCAGCGCCCGCGCCGCTTCTTCCAGCCGGTCGTCGCTAAAGTCAAGCGGACTGCGATAATGCGTTGACAAAATGAAAAACCGCAGCACTTCGGAAGGATAATGCGCCAAAATTTCTTTCACCAGAAAAAAGTTGCCCAACGACTTGCTCATTTTTTCCTGATTAACGGTGATAAAGCCGTTATGCAGCCAGTACCGCGCAAAAGGCTCACCAGTATAGGCCTCAGACTGGGCAATTTCATTTTCATGATGAGGGAAAACCAAATCACTGCCGCCGCCGTGAAAATCAAAGCCGTTGCCCAAATACTTCAGCGACATGGCCGTACATTCGATATGCCAGCCCGGCCTACCGGGACCCCAGGGGCTCTCCCAGGCCGGCTCTCCCGGTTTGGCTCCTTTCCACAGCGCAAAATCCATCGGATGATCTTTGCGCTCGTCAACCTCGACCCTGGCGCCCGCCTGCATGTCATCAAGGCTGCGGCCGCTCAGCTTGCCATAACCGGCGAAGCTCTCCACCTTAAAATATACGTCGCCACTCACGACATAAGCGTGTCCCTGTGCAATCAAACCCTCGATAATGGCGATAATCTCCGGAATATGTTGCGATACCAGCGGATACACGTCCGCCCGCTGAATGTTCAGTTTATCCATTACTTCAAAGTAGGAGGCAATATAGCGGTTAGCAATAGTATCCCAGGATACTCCCTCGGCATTGGCGGCGTGAATAATCTTATCGTCGATGTCCGTAAAGTTCTGTATATGCCGCACCTGATAGCCCAAATGCTTAAAATAGCGCTTGATCACATCCCAGGTGATAAACGGGCGGGCATTGCCGATATGGGGATGATTATAGGGGGTTACGCCGCAAACATACATGCTGACCTTGCCCGCTTCCGCCGGTACAAACTCCTCTTTTTGCTTTGTCAGTGTATTATACACGCGAATTGCCATCTCGTTTCAATTCCTCCTCCAGATGCATAATGCGTTCTTCCAACCGGTTGATATGACGCTGCATGCAAAACATCATCTCGGCAACCGGATCCGGCAGATCGGCATGGTTAAGGTCGATGCCCTGTGCTCTGACCTTTTTCCCGTTCACGCAAACTACCTTGCCGGGAATGCCGACAACGGTGGTGTTGGGCGGCACCTCCTCGAGCACTACCGATCCCGCCCCGATCTTGGCGTTGTCGCCGACCCGGAACGATCCGAGCACCTTAGCGCCGGTGGCAATAACGACATTATTGCCCACGGTCGGATGGCGCTTGCCCTTTTCTTTGCCTGTGCCGCCAAGCGTCACTCCTTGATACAGTGTAACATTGTCGCCGATTTCCGCCGTTTCGCCGATTACAACCCCAGTGCCGTGATCGATAAACAACCCTTCGCCAATGGTAGCCCCAGGATGAATTTCAATGCCGGTAAGGAACCGGGCCAGATTGGATAAAAAACGGGCGGGGACTATCCAGCCTGCTTTAAACAAGCGGTGTGCCACCCGGTAAAACCAGATGGCGTGCAGCCCCGGGTAGCAGAGCACGACTTCGAGTACGCTTTTGGCAGCCGGATCGCGCTCAAAGATAACTTCAATATCTTTTTTGATGCGCTCAAACATACAGTCTCTCCTTCAAAGCTAAAAGTAATTATGGCAGAATACAAAAAAACCGCCGGTCTCATTTTCAGAGACGGCGGCCCGTGGTTCCACTCTGCTTGAATATCCAAAGATACTCCGCTTTAGTGTGCGTTAACGGCCACAGCCGGGAAAGCCTACTTATGATTCAGCTTTCCTGCTACCGGATGCACTTCGGCGCTGCCGTTTGCCGGCGCCGCTCTCAACCTGCGGCGGCGCCTCTCTGTGGGGCGGACAAGGCTTACTCTTCCGGTCATCGCATTTAAGATATGACAATATATTATATAAAATTATACTCACGCGGCGACATAGTGTCAACCAAGTTTCGACAGGGAATACGCTATCCGTTCGAGCGCGCGCTCCCGGCCGATAAGCGGAATAATATTGGCGAGGTCAGGGCCGTGCATCCTGCCGGTAAGGGCTACGCGCACCGGCATATATACTTTTTTGCCGCCAACCTTGAGTTCTTTGGTAATTGACTTAAGCACCGCCTGCACGCCACCCGGTTCCAAGTCAGGCAAAGCAGCGAGTTTTTCCCGAAATGCGGACATAACCCGGGGAATATCCGGATCGCGCAGCGTTTCCGCCGCCTCCGGGCTCTCAAACTCAAAGCGGTCATTGAAGAATACATCCACGTGATCGACCACTTGTGCCGCATAACTGATATACTCCTGCACGGCAGCCACCACCTTTACCAACCACTCCCGCTTTTCTGCCGCAAGGTGTTCGGTGACATAACCCGCCGCCTGCAGGTGCGGCAGAGCCAGATCAAGCACCAGTTCCGGTGATGCTTTACGAATATAGTGCGCGTTGATCCAGTTTAATTTATCGATATCAAAGACTGCCGGATTTTTCGCAACCCGTTCCAGCGAAAACTGCCGGATTAGCTCAACGACGGAAAAAAGCTCCTGTTCCCCTTCCGGCGACCAACCTAGCAGCGCCAAGAAATTGACGATAGCCTCAGGCAAATAACCGAGGCTGCGGTACTGTTCCACCGAAGTGGCCCCGTGACGCTTGCTCATCTTGGTTCTGTCCTTGCCCAGAATGAGCGAAATATGCCCAAATTCCGGCTTATCAAACCCCAGCGCTTCATATATCAGTATCTGCCTGGGCGTGTTGGACAAATGCTCTTCGGCCCGGATGACGTGCGTGATACGCATCAACGCGTCATCGAGTACAACCGCGTAATTATATACGGGGATACCGTCGGATTTGACAATAACGAAGTCGCCGATGCCGTTAGAGTCAAAAGCTACCGTGCCGCGCACAAGGTCATGAAAAACAATTTGCCGATTTTCCGGTACGCGGAACCGAATTGCCGGCTTGCGCCCCGCCGCCCGAAATTCCTCCCGCTCGGCCTCTGTAAGCCGGGCGCAGCGTCCCCCGTAGCGAGGCGTCTCCCCCTTGTCGAACATCGCCTGCCGTTCGGCCTCCAGCTCGGCCTCGGTGCAAAAACACTCATAGGCTTTGCCGTCAGCGAGCAGCCGCCTGGTGTACTCCTGATAAAGCCCCAGCCGTTCGGTCTGGCGGTACGGGCCGCACGGACCACCGACGTCAATTCCCTCGTCCCAGTTTATCCCCAGCCAGCGCAGCGCTTCCTTAATATTTTCCTCAGATTCCCGGCTGGAGCGCTCCAAGTCAGTATCTTCAATGCGAAGAATTAACTTGCCGCCGGTTTTGCGGGCCAAAAGCCAGTTAAACAGCGCCGAACGGGCGCCGCCGATATGAAAAGGACCGGTCGGACTTGGCGCGAACCGAACCCTAATTTCTTGCACCATATATGTACCCCCTGCCTTACTCAGCTCATAGCATATCCATATTATTTGATTTTAGCAAAATTATCCGCGCCTGGCAAGAGCACGCAGCAGCAGGCACGGAGCAGCGGGACTTTCACTTACTTGCAAGGCTGAATCCGCTCTTGGGAATGGCACCGCGAAGGAGTTTGCAAAAAAGCACCTGGCAACCCTTTAGGCGCCAAGTGCCTTGCCAATTTTCTCTATTGCCGGCTAAATTTTATAAGGAACAGACCATTTACAATGTCCGGCACAACAATTGTCGTCTGCCCGCCGCCGCCACCGGTAACCGGCCTGGCACCATCAGTCAAAAGTTGCAGTCGCCATAACACCTGATCATTGTAGACAAGCTCGCTGCAAAACACCCCTTCCTCGGGACTGTTGACCATAAGACCAACCTTGAAAGGCGCGGCGGCAGCAGTAACGGGCGCAGCCAGCAGCACCAGGAGCGCAAATAAGGCTGTCAGTTTCCTCAAGTTCATAGCCACACCTCTATGCCTGTAATCAAAGCATACTGCTCTTGTTCATAATATGTATCTGCGCGCCCGGCTTTTATTCATTCACGCCGTTATAAGCGAAACTGTCGCATAAGCGGCTATGCCTTGCTGCATCCCGGCAAATCCCAGCCCTTCGGTAGTAGTCGCCTTCACATTGACCTGGTCGGGGTTAATCGCCAGGGCCCGGGCAATATTGGCGTTCATCGCCGCTATGAAGGGCGCGAGCCTAGGCTTTTCCGCGACTATAGTAGCATCAATATTGCTGACCCGATAGCCCTTGTCGGCCAGCAGCCTGCCGACTTCAGCCAGCAGCAGCAGGCTGGATATTCCTTTATACCGCGCATCGCTGTCCGGAAAATGCCTGCCAATATCACCTAGCGCCGCCGCCCCGAGCAGAGCGTCCTTAATCGCATGCAGCAGCACATCCGCATCCGAGTGTCCATCTAGGCCAAGCGTGTGCGGCACTTCTACTCCGCCAAGCACTAATTTACGCCCCGCTACAAGGCGGTGAACGTCATAGCCAATACCAACCCGCATGGTTTCTTTTCCTCCCCCGTTTTGCAGCAATGCTTCCGCCATAATCAAATCTTCCGGCGTCGTAATTTTTAAATTGCGGTAGCCGCCCCGCACCAGTTTCACCCGGACGCCCAGCCTTTCAACCAGGGAAGCGTCATCTGTGCCGAGATACCCATCTTCATTTGCCTGGCGATATGCCTCCCTGAGCAATTCCGCCGCAAATGCCTGGGGAGTTTGCATAGCCCAGAGCGTACTGCGCTCCGGCGTATCAACAACAAACTCCTCGCTATCCACCCTCTTCACCGTGTCCTTTACCGGCACAGCGGCTCCTGCCGCCCGGCAGCTGCGGGCGGCGGCGATAACTTCCCGTGCCGTTGAAACTGCTAACAACGGACGAGCGCCGTCATGCACCAAAATAATTTCTGCAGCCGGCGACACCATTTGCAGCGCGTTGGCAATCGAATGCTGACGCTCCCGCCCCCCGGCCGCCAGTTTAACCGGCTTTGCCGCACCGCTTGCGGCAAGAAGTTGCCGTACCTGTTCGCTTTCGTCAGGCGAGATAGCGACAATGATCTCGCCCACCTCCTCCATTGCGGCAAACAACTTGATGCTGTGCAGCAATACCGGCTGTCCTCCCAGCGGCAGAAAAATCTTATTCATATTTTTGCCCATGCGGCGGCCACTGCCGGCAGCCGCAATAATTGCCGAAACCATTTCTAACCCCCGTTTGTTCCTGAATGAAAGAGAGCCACGGGAGCTTGCGTTCCCGCGGCTTACATCTACAGTGCTCTTTCCATGGCTTTGGGCTTGGCGAAAATCATGCGCCCGGCAGCCGTCTGCAGTACAGAAGTAACCAAAACGCCGATTGTTTCCCCAATGTGTTTTTTACCGCCGTCCACAACAATCATCGTGCCGTCATCCAGATAGGCAACGCCCTGACCGAATTCCTTGCCGTCCTTGACAACATGGACAACCATTTCTTCGCCCGGCAACACGACAGGTTTAACGGCGTTGGAAAGCTCGTTGATGTTAAGGACAGGCACGCCTTGCAGTTCGGCCACCTTGTTCAGGTTATAGTCATTGGTTACAATCTTGGCCTTGAGCAATTGACCCAGCTTGACCAGTTTGGAGTCGACTTCGGCAATATCCTCAAAATCGCGGTTGTCAATCTGAACATACATGCCGAGCTCTTTTTGCATGCGGTTCAAGATGTCCAAGCCCCGGCGCCCCCGGTTGCGCTTCAAAAGATCGGAAGAATCGGCAATATGCTGCAATTCTTCCAGGACAAAGCCGGGTATCACCAGCGTTCCTTCAATAAAACCCGTTTTGCAGATATCAGCAATGCGGCCGTCAATAATTACGCTGGTATCTAGGATTTTGTTTTGATAGATATTCGCCGACGCCTTTTCTTTACTCTTATCTCTACCTACCCATGGCAAGCCGCTAAACAAACTGAACAATTCGTCCCTTTTCCGGATAGCGACATTAATCCCCAAATACCCTAAAATAATACTGATTATCCCTGGAACATATTTGCCGACAATCGGCACCGGCACAAACGCAGATCCTAATAAATTAGCAATTATAAGTCCGACAGCTAACCCCAGAGAACCCGCAATCACATCATAAATGGGCATCTTGTTCAGTCGAGCCTCAATCCAGTACGTAAACCGCCACAAATGTTTAATAAGATACGGCGCCAGCAGAAAACCAATGACTCCGCCTAATATTCCACCTACAATAAACGATAGGATTGTCGCCATAGTAATGCCAAAAAATCCAATACGCAACAATTCGGCACTCAAGAACGAGGGCAACAGCGGTACGATGCGGTCAGTCATCATCAGACCGCCGACAGCCGCTAATACTGTCACTACAAATCTAAGCACACTATCAAGCAATATCCCACCCCCCTTTCACACCATATAATTATAACGGACTTTCTCCCTCCCGGCAAGGCATACCGGAAACAAAAATCCAGATTGTGGAAGACAACTTTAGTTTTCCCCTTACCCAATAAAAAAATACGTCAGTTGCCTTGCGTATCTTCAAGGAATAATCCATTGATCCACATTTCTGTGCTGTGGACATCTTTGCCGCATACCAATACAAGCTCACTGATTAATATTTGCCTGGCGGTTTCCAGCAATCTTCGCTCACCGGTTGACAATCGCTTGACCCGGTCTTGCAGCGTAAGGTTGCGCACAACCTCTGCCACCTCAAAGATACTGCCGCTTTTAACCTTGGCCATATTCAAATGAAATCGCCTGTTCCAGCTAACATTATACTGACTTGGCGGCGTGCGCAGAATTTCTACGACTCTCGGTATGTCAACCTCGGTAATTACTTCCCGTAAACCGACACTTTCAACCTTTTCCAGGGGAATCATTACTTTCATGCCGCCGTAGGGAATGGTCAGCACGTAGTAATTATGTCTCTCGCCCAGCACGGTATGCTCTTCAATCGCCTCGATCACTCCGGCGCCGTAACTGGGATAAACTACCCGATCACCCACTGCCAGCAATGAATGCACCCCCTTACCTATATGATTAGTATAGCAGAAAGGCAATAATATGTCAAAAATAATATATTTTAGCACACTGCAAACAGCAGTGTCAATGCCATCCTCCAAGTTAAAAGCGTTGACAATTGCTGGGTGCGTCTATATAATAAGTTCAAAGCGAGGTGTGCCGACATGAACAATCATTGTTGCCTGGAATTTCAAGCCGCAGTTGATAAATATCTGGTTCGCCATCGTAGCGTTCTCGACATTCTTACCAAATACCAGGAGGCCGGTGCCCGTGTCAACCGGGCTTTTGCCAAGGCTGTGACCGAGTGCGGCTGCGTTCAGGTTCACGCATCCAAGCAAGAAGTGCCTACCGACGCCCGGTACAGCGAGCTTCGCCACTATATGTCCAATCATACCTCCGGCGAACTCTGCCCGCATTGTCGGGAAGTCATCTCCCGGGAGCTTGGTCGCAGCATGTTTTATCTGACTGCTCTTTGCAACCTAACCGGACTTGACCTGCATCAAGTTATGCGCCAGGAATGCAAAACCGTTACGACCTTAGGCTTCTACCACCTTTCATAGGTATTTGTTTTGGTATTATAACGCGGCTTACGCCGCGTTTTTTATTTTTCTTTCACATAGAAAACGCGGGGGCGGTTACGCTATAAAAAACGCAACTAGGTGAGTGTTGCAAAACTCATTTTCAAGTAATTATTTGCGGTATATTAATACAACCGGAGACTGCTGAAAAAGT
>JAOACF010000099.1 GCA_026417995.1 Negativicutes bacterium | reverse complement strand
GTACCCAAAAACCACGCAGCGACCAGCATGCTGCACTATCCAGGGAGTGGGCTCGAAATGGTCAATGTGAAATACTGTGAAATATCAAGATATACGAAGAAATCGAGAGTATGTTAAGGGAGGGATGACCATGAGTATTGCAATGAGCCGGATACCTGTAAAGGCGGTATATCTTGATAGTCGCTTGACGGATGAAAACGGAACATATGAATTCACCGTTGACTGCGGTTCCGTCTATTTTGGCGCAGTGTATGACCAAGAGGGAGAACTTATGTTTGTCGATCAATATTTTTATAGCGATACTTTTTCTCCCGATAAACTGACCGAAGCCATCAGCCATGCCGAATTGCTGAATGTCGAAATGCGGGATTATCCTGTTAAGGCGTATCTTCTTGCCAAGAATATCAATGGCAACGAGTGGGTGCGCTTTCACGCCGTAGTCAGTCAGAACATCGATCCGGATTACTTTCATCAAAAATACATCGGGGAGTAATATGCATTATTTTTGCCGGGATGCCGGCTTTTGTTTTTTTCTAAAATAAATGTAAAATACAAACAGATGCAAATATTTATTGGTGTTTAATGGAAAAAGAGAGAGTATTATAATTATGTAATCGCAATAAAAATGTCGAAAAATCATTTTTTATAAAGCTAGTCAAGTAAAGGGACTATAAATAACTTTATATATTTTTCGACAGATCATTTCCTCATATGTCAACCTTATGTCGGTTTTTTACGAAAATTTGTTAGTCTTTTTTGGAAGGATTAACAAAAATTTACAAGAATGCTACTACTAACAACATGATGGTTGGCTTTAGAAGGAGATGGCGAAATATGTACCCAATGACTGAAGCCTATAATACAAATCTGCTGCGTCTGGTCAAAGAAGAAGACTATAATCAGTATTTCGAAGGCGCCCGTACTGGCATTATTTATCTTGATGATAAACGCAGGGTAAATAATTTAAACAGGGAAGCCGAACGAATTTGCGGTATCGTTCGGGAAAAGGTCTTGGGCAAGATGGCGCTGAATGTTTTTCAGCATCTTGGCGACAAATTCCTGCGCGTGCTTGCTGCTACTGAATACGATGATCTTTACAGCACGAATGTTAAAATAAAAGTCAAAGAGCAAGTTAGTTATATCCATATTGATGCGCTCAGAGTGCAGCATTCGGCTGCAAGCGGCGGCATTATTCTGATTATGCAGGATGTTTCCGCTGTGCGCGCCGCCCTAAAGCAAATACACACAACCCAAATGCTGATGTCTTTGGGTGAATTGGCCGCCGGCGTCGCCCATCATGTTCGCACTCCATTGACTACTATTAGTGGTTATCTTCAAGTCATGATGAACCGCTTGGAAGACGATAAATACACTGTGCGCCGGGATGTACTGGAACTCTTATTCGAAGAAGTTTCCTATATCAACAATGTGGTTAAAGAACTGGTGCTTTTTGCCAAGCCGCAAGTAGAAAAACAGCCGGGCGTATCGATCAATAAAGTTATCGAAGAGGCTCTCATGCTGACTTTTAAGCAAATCGGCGGGGAAAATATCGTAATCGAAAAGGATTTGGCCCAAGGGCTACCTACCTTGTGCATAGATGCCAATCTTATGAAACAGGCAATTGTAAACATTATGCAAAATGCGCTGGAAGCCATGCCGGAACAGGGAGTGCTTACGGTCAAGTCATGGATCAACTCCGAAATGAATATGCTGGTAGTCGCGGTCGCCGATACGGGAGATGGCGTTACTCCTGAAATTTTGCCCAAAGTATTTGAACCTTTCTATACAACGAAACTGGACCGCATGGGACTGGGATTGCCAATTGCGCACCGTATTATTACCGAGCATGGCGGTTTTGTGAATATTGGCCCGAATGAGGATAAAGGAACGAAGGTTCATATCTATCTGCCGATTTATGATGGTCGTGTGCAGCGCCTTACAGTTGTTCATCAGCAAATTTTGAACCTGCAGTAATATAAAAAAAGCTAATTGCCGCTGTCAGCCTGACAGCGGCGTTTCCTATATTTCCCTGTCATAGCGTATAGGCATCTCTCATAGAGTTTAATGTCGTTAAACTTTAGTGAAGAAGGGATGCCTGTGTCCCGGTGCGCTAAGGTGTGGTTGGTTCTTTTCATGGCAGTTCTGGTTTCCGTTCCTGTCCTTGCACAGCAAAACCCAGACCTATCCTCGCCGAGCATTGTTATCAATTTACCAAGCCGGACACTGGAATTTTATGCGGGTACTCAACTGATCAAGGAATATCCGATTGCTGTAGGCAAACCTTCAACACCTTCACCTCTCGGCGAATTCTATATTATGAATAAGGAGGTGAATCCTGCCTGGTATCCGCCCCGCAGCAATATAGTAATTCCCTCGGGGCCGGATAATCCCTTGGGTTACCGTTGGATGGGCTTCCTGCCCATGTATGGCATTCATGGCACTAACGCCCCTTGGGCAATCGGCGGCGCCGTTTCAAACGGGTGCATCCGCATGCATGAGCAGGATGTCGAA
This sequence comes from Negativicutes bacterium, assembly GCA_026417995.1. Taxonomy (GTDB): domain Bacteria; phylum Bacillota; class Negativicutes; order Sporomusales; family JAOACF01; genus JAOACF01. Next base: position 7,749 of record JAOACF010000099.1, on the reverse strand, counting down.
GAATTGTTTGAATTGGTTCCATATGGAACCCCGGTACGTGTTACTTATGACCGCGTACGCGTCCGGATTGACAGCAAAGGGCAGGTTTCGGTCGGCGTCTACCCTGACATCTATGGTTATCAGGATGTCTCGCTGGCTGACATTAAGGCCAAATTGGAGGCGTATAGTTTAGCCGGCTTGGCCAGTGAGGAGTTTTTACGCAAACAAATCCAGGAGGAGCCCGACCGCCAGGTGGTTTTTGCCCAACTGGTCAAGTTGAGAGTTAATGACCAACATCTGGTAGAGCCTGCTGTTTTACAGGATGAAAATTTGCTTGTTCCTGTATGGGCCGTAGCAGGCGCGCTTAAAAGAAACATTACCTGGGACGAACAAGTACAACTGGTTCGCAGTGAAAAGCGCACGGTAGCCGGAAAGGTGAAGGGGGATATCCTGTATGTTTCGGCTGACGATATCCAGGTTTTGTTTGGCGGGCAGAAAGTTTGGCGGCCTGAGGAAAATACGCTCGAAATAAACGTACTAACGGTGTTTATTAATAATAAACTCTTGACGCGTGATGTGCAAACCGTTGATGGGGTGCTTGCCATTCCGCTGCTGCCTCTGTCGGAGGCGACAGGCCAAAAAATCATTTGGGATCCGGTAAAGCGGACGGCGCTTCTCTATGGTAAGCATTTACCCGTGAGCGCTATCGATGGCCAGCCGTATATAAAGATCACCCAGGTCTATGAACATTTTCGCGCTTATGTGTATTGGAATGAGAAGGCCAAAACGATTGAATTGACCTATCCGTTCAAGGTGGAAGGCGGGAGCGATTAGCAAGCTCCCGTTTTTCTTTTCGCAGGCACATAACTCCTGTGTATTGTTATAAACTAGAAAGGATTCGTGATCGGCAATGTGCAATTATAATAAGTTATCACAGTGGATTGGAGTTGGCTATTATGTCCCGTACGCTTATGCTGATCGACGGCAGCAGCTTGCTTCACCGTGCTTTCTATGCGTTGCCGCTGCTTAAGTCGACCAGCGGGCAATACACCAATGCTGTTTACGGTTTTATGGCTATGCTGGTGCGGCTGCTTGGTGACGTAAAACCGGATGCGATTATCGTTGCCTTTGACAAAGGAAAGGCAACTTTCCGCAGCGATGTTTACAAAGAGTACAAAGCGCAGCGCAAGGCAACCCCGCCGGAGCTGGCTGAGCAGTTTCCCATTATCCGGGAGGCTTTGGCAGCAATGGGCATTGCCGTTTTTGAGCAGGAAGGCTTTGAGGCGGATGATATTTTGGGAACTTTTTGCAAGAAAGGCAGTGAAGCGGGCTATCAGGTTCATATTGTTACCGGAGACAAGGACGCATTGCAGCTTATCGGCGCAAACGCCAAAGTTTTGTTAACCCGCAAAGGGATAACCGAGATTGAGATGATAGATGAGGTTACTTTGAAGGAGGCCTACGGGCTTACACCCGGGCAGGTTGTTGATTTGAAGGGACTGATGGGCGATACGTCCGATAACATTCCCGGTGTCCCGGGAGTGGGGGAAAAAACGGCGCAAAAACTGATAGCCGAATTTGGCACGGTGGAGAATGTCCTTGCGAATGTCGATAAGGTATCTGGCACCAAACTTAAGGAAAATCTGCGCAAAAACGCAGAGCTAGCCTTGTTATCCAAAAAACTGGCGACCATCGTTTGTGACCTGCCGCTAAGCTTCGATCCGGACCAATTCAGGTTTCAACCGGTGCCGGATAAAGTTCGGGACATGTTTACCCGGCTGGAGTTCAAAAGTCTGCTGGCGCGTCTCGGCGACATAATTCCGGATTTGACTGAAGTGACAGTTGAAGTAGTGGAAAAACTGCCGGAAGCCGAGGTGCTGGCGGAAAGTGGGCAAGTTGCCAAATTAACTGACGGCATTATGCAGGCCAAAGCATTTGTGTGTTATCCGTTACTAAACGGTCATATACCGGAAACTCATTTTGGGGGTTTGGGCCTGTCGCTGGGTGAGAAGGCTGTCTTTGTTCCCGCAGGCGCGCCAGGCTGGCACGAACTGCTTACAGCCGTTTGCCACGTTGCGGCCAATAAAATTGTGTATGACAGCAAGGCGTTTCTGAACACTTGCAGCGCAGCCGGCTATAAGACTGGCAATGTGAGTTTTGACGTCAGCCTGGCAGCCTATCTGCTTGATCCTACGGCAAGCAATTATGCGCTGACCGGTTTAAGCGAACGTTACCTTGACTATAAAAACAACTGGCAGGAAAAAGAGGTGATCCATGACGTGCGGTTTGCCTGCTGGGCGGCGGATACAGCGATGAAGCTGTTTCCGGTTCTCAAGGAAAAGCTCGAAGCAGCTCAACTAACCTCTTTATTTTATGATATTGAAGTGCCTCTGGCGGCCGTGCTTTCCGGCATGGAGATGGCCGGCATCAAAATTGACCGTGAGCATCTGAAGCAGATCAATAGCGATACTTCACACCGGGTGGAGGAATTGCTGGCCGAGATCAACAGTCTGGCAGGTGAGGAGTTCAACGTAAACTCACCGAAACAATTAGGATATATTTTATTCGAAAAGCTGTGTCTGCCGGTGATAAAAAAAACAAAAACCGGCTATTCTACCGATGCCGAAGTGCTGGAAAAGCTGGCGGGAGAACATACGCTCATCGATAGGTTGCTAGAATACCGGCTGCTTTCCAAACTGAAGTCTACTTACCTTGACGCTATGGAGGCACTCATCCATCCCCGTACCGGACGCATTCACAGCAGTTTTAACCAAGCGGTTACCGCTACCGGCAGGTTGAGCAGTTCGGATCCAAATCTACAGAATATTCCCATCCGTACTGAGGCCGGACGACGTATCCGCGAATTGTTTGTTCCCGGAGAGGGCTATGATTATCTTGTGTCCGCCGACTATTCTCAGATTGAACTGAGGATTTTGGCGCATCTTTCCGGAGACCAAAACCTCATTGAAGCTTTCGTACAGAACCAAGATATCCACAGCCGCACGGCGGCCGAGGTGTTCGGCGTGCCCATGAATAGTGTAACCGGCGAAATGCGGGCGCGGGCGAAGGCGGTTAATTTTGGAATTGTCTATGGAATTAGTGATTACGGCTTGTCACGCGACATCGGCGTGAGCCGAAAAGAAGCAGGACTGTACATTGATAATTATTTTGCGCGATATCAGGGAGTTAAAGAGTATATCGACAATGTGGTACGGGATGCGCGGCGCGATGGCTATGTGACCACGATTTTCGGACGCCGCCGCTATTTACCTGATATCAACAGCAGCAACTTCAATCAGCGCTCATTTGCCGAACGCACGGCAATGAATACGCCTATTCAGGGGACTGCTGCCGATATCATTAAAAAAGCGATGATTGATGTTACGCAAGCGTTGGCGGCCCACCGCTTCAAAAGCCGTATTTTGCTTCAGGTACACGATGAATTGGTGTTGGAGGTTCCGGCCGACGAACTGGAAACTGTCACCCAAGTGGTAAAAACGGCAATGGAAAATACAATAGCACTGGCTGTGCCGCTTATTGCCGACATCAAAGCCGGAGTGAATTGGGCTGCAGCAAAATGAGGAGGGTTTTTATGCCGGAATTGCCAGAAGTGGAGACAATACGCCGTACCTTAACCGGCAAGGTTGAAGGCCGGATAATAGCCAGGGCGGAAGTGCGGCTGCCTCGTCTGATTAAGTGGCCGGCAGCAGACGAGTTTCAGGTCGTTTTGGCCGGCAAGAAGATTGAAAGCTTGACACGGCGGGGAAAATACTTAGTTTTCCATCTGGATAACGGTTATGCATTGGTTATCCACTTGCGTATGACCGGACGCTTATTTTACGTGCCCGGGGCAAGCGAATTTGACCGGTTTGTGCATGTGATTTTTCATCTGGATGACGGGAGCAGCCTGATTTATGCCGATACCCGCACTCTGGGCACGCTGTATCTCATGCCGGAAGATGAACTACCGCGCATAGCAGGCTTAGCCGCTATGGGGCCGGAACCATTGACGCCGGAGTTCACTGCGGATTATTTGCGTGATACGCTTCGCCGCCGCTCCGGGAAAATAAAGACAGTGCTTTTAAATCAGCAACTCATTGGTGGTCTAGGCAATATCTATGTCGATGAAAGTCTGGCGCTTGCCGGCATTCATCCCGAGCGTCCGGCCAGCAGCCTAACGGATACTGAAATACAGCGGCTGCATCAGTCGATTAATAAGGTAATTGGAGCCGGTATTGCCCATGGCGGTACATCGTTTCGCGATTACCGGGACGGCGCCAATCAAAAAGGCAGCCACCAGGATCACCTGCTGGTTTACGGGCGTAAAGCCGAGCCCTGCAAGCTGTGCAGTGCCGTTATCGAGCGGACCGTGGTCGCGGGGCGGGGAACGCACTTTTGTCCCAAATGCCAGAAGTAGCAGGGGGGTTGGGTTTTGTATATCATCGGATTAACCGGGGGCATTGCCAGCGGTAAAAGCACCGTAAGCAAACAACTTGGTGAACTAGGCGCGTATGTGGTTGACGCCGATCAAATTGCACGCGATATCGTACAGCCGGGCGAACCTGCCTGGAAGGAAATACAGCGGCAATTTGGACCTGAAATATTATTGGCAGACGGCAGTATAAATCGGAAGAAACTGGGGGAAATCGTATTTAGCGATAGTGAGGCGCGCGAAAAACTCAACCGCATTACTCACCCCAGGATAGAATTGGCAGCCCTTCAGGCTATTGAGAAAGCAAAAGCGGAGGGCTATAATATTGCTGTGCTCGATGTGCCGCTTCTAATCGAGTCTGGTTGGCAGCGCCTCGTAGATGCGGTCTGGGTGGTATATACCGATCGGGAAACTCAACTTCTACGCCTCATGAACCGTGACAATCTGACCAGAGAAGCTGCGTTATCCCGTATCCGTTCACAGATGAGTCTGGATGAGAAAAAAAATTATGCCGACATTGTCATTGACAATAGTGGCGGCCATAAAGACACCAGACGTCAGGTTCTCGCGGCCTGGAAGGCAATATTGTAGTCTTTTTTTCTGATTTGTTACATACTGTATACAGAAATAAATGCGCGGAGTGAGTTCATGTTACGACGGTTTGGGGTCTGGCTAAGGCTAATGGCCGTATTGTTTGCCATTGTTCTTGCGGTTGGTTATGCCGTTTACAGCACTGATTGGTTTCAAAAGAATTATCTGTACCCTTTTCCTCATCAAGAAATTATCTACCGCTATGCGCTTGAATACGATTTAAGCCCTTTTTTGATCGCGGCGGTAATCCGGACAGAAAGCAAGTTCGTACCGACTGCCCGATCGCCAAAGGGAGCGGTCGGCCTGATGCAGCTTATGCCCGAGACCGCCAACTGGATTGCCGCGCAGCTTGAATTTAAAGATTATGACATAAAGGTTTTGGAGAATCCGGAAACGAATATTCGTTTTGGAACATGGTATCTGGCCTCCCTCAAGCGCGAGTTCGGCGACAATGAAGTCTTGGTTTTAGCCGCTTATAACGGAGGACGCGGCAATGTGGGCCATTGGATGAAGCAATATGGTTGGTCTGGTTCTTTTCGGGACATTGAGCAGATACCTTTTCGTGAAACCAGGGAATACGTTGCCAAAGTGTTGCGTGATACCAAGCGTTATCAAGAGCTGTATGGCAGGTAGGGGGCGCTATTTTGCGTTATGGGAGAGTAGTACTGGCCGTTATTTTAGTCGCTGTTCTTGCGATTAACGCCGGGTGCGGCCAAAAATCAGACAAGCATAATCCGGCAAAAGAGCAGATACAGGCGGGAGGCGTGTTGGTTTACGGCAGTCTGCAGGAGCCTAATACCTTAAATCCGCTGCTTTCCGACCTCTTAGCCACGGCTGAGATAGGGAGCCTGATTTTTAGCGGTTTGGTAGTTGCCAACGACAAGGGAGAATGGCTGCCCGATCTGGCGCAGGAAGTTCCAAGCGTACAAAACGGAGGCATCAGCGCGGACGGTTTATCGGTTGCCTACCGGCTGCGGCCGGGAATTACCTGGCACGACGGTACGCCGCTTACATCAGGAGATGTTAAATTTACCTGGGAATTCATCATGAACCGGAAAGTAAATGTAATTTCCCGCGACGGTTACGATAAGATTGCTGCAATTGAGACTCCTGATGCACAAACGGTTATCCTCCGTTTTCGGGAACCCTATGCGCCGGTTCTCACTTTATTCCCTGTTATCCTGCCCCGGCATGCCCTGGCATCGGCCGGCGATTATAACAAGGCAGGATTTAACCGCAGTCCCGTCGGTACCGGTCCCTTTAAGTTTAAAGAGTGGCGGATTGCGGAAGCAATCGTACTCGAGGCCAATCCAAACTATCATCGCGGACGGCCCAAGCTGGACGGCATTTTATATAAGATTTTGCCGGAAACCACTATCCTGCTAACCCAGCTAAAAGCTGGGGAAGTTGATGTGGTCAGCAATATCGGGTTTGCCCAGCTTGATCAGGTCAAGGCAATCGATAATGTACGCACAGTCATTACCCCGAACATGATTTGGGAGCACCTTGATTTTAATTTAGATAATGAACTGTTTCAGGATGTCCGGGTGCGTAAGGCTATTTCGCTGGCCATTGACCGCCAGGCGATTATTACCAATACGCTGAAAAATGTAGCCAGTCCAGCCGCAGGGGACCAGCCGCCTGTTTCCTGGGGCTATAATCCTACACTCAAACCGGTTTCCCGCAATGTGGAAGCTGCCAGGGAATTATTGGCGCAGGCGGGTTGGAAACCGGGCAGTGACGGGATTTTAGTCAAAGATAACAAGCGCATGTCTTTCGGTCTGACAACAACGGCTGGCAATAAGACGCGGGAGACGGTCGCCCAGGCGATTGTGCAACAATTGAAAGAAATTGGCGTTGAGGCCGAAATCCGGCTGATTGAGACCCCCGTGTTTTTTGGCGACGTGTTGAAAAACCGGCGTTTTGAAACGGCCATGTACGCCTGGGTAGCCGGTAACGACCCTGACAATATGAGTCTGTGGCATTCCCGAAAAATTCCTTCCCGGGCTAACGGCTTTGAAGGGCAAAACTATCCGGGATGGCGGCATCCCGAGGTAGATATGCTGACTGAGCAGGCAGCCCGGACGATGGATATCAACCAGCGCCGGAACATGTACTTCCGCTTGCAGGAGCTGCTGGTTGAAGAGTGTCCGGTAATACCGCTTTATTTCCGGGCCAATATTGATGCTGTGAAAAATACAGTCGTGGGTTATAAACCCAATCCAACCCCGACAGGGAATTTATGGAATTCATGGGAATGGGCGTTAACTGTTAAAAAGTAACAAGAAAAAGGTCTTGACGGTTTTCGGTTGATTATGGTAATATATTTTTGTCGCCGCTGAGAGGCGGCTCAAAAAAAGATGCGGTCGTGGCGGAACGGCAGACGCGCTAGCCTCAGGAGCTAGTGGGGGCAACCTCGTGGTGGTTCAAATCCACTCGACCGCACCATAGTCCCTATGCGGATGTGGTGGAACTGGCAGACACACCATCTTGAGGGGGTGGCGGGGCGACCCGTGTGAGTTCAAATCTCACCATCCGCACCAAGTAAAAGAAAAGCTTCCTGTCGACCGGAAGCTTTTTTGTTTTTCCACACATGCAAGAATGGGGGGCTAAACATGGACAGCGAAAAGAAAGAAGTGAAATCGTACAAGTTATCGCTGGCGGAACTGGAGAAATTGCTGGCAGACGAGTTTGGCAGCAAACTCGAGCCCGTCAACGCCGCAAAATTAGCTAAGCAGCGCCAGCAG
>JAOACF010000098.1 GCA_026417995.1 Negativicutes bacterium | reverse complement strand
GTTGTTACCTGGACCAATCCCCAGGATATTTCCAAGCAGTTCTTTACCGGGATGGGCGAAGCGTACGGCAACGTTATCGGTATTATTATCGCGGCTGCAGTATTTACTAAAGGCATGGAGCTCATCGGCTTAACAGGCGCCTTAATCGATGCGATGAAGCATTCCGAGCAGATCGCCAAACTGGCGGCCACCTTTGGCCCCTTCATTATTGCCGTACTCTCTGGTTCGGGTGACGCTGCTACGCTTGCCTTCAACGGCGCAATTACGCCTCACGCCAAGCAATTCGGCTATGGCATTATTGAGATGGGATCCCAGGCACAGATCGTGGGCGCTCTCGGACGTTCGATGTCGCCTGTGGCTGGCGCGGCAATTGTTTGTGCCCAGCTTGCCGGCGTCAACACAATTGAAATCACTAAACGGAACTGGCCTGGTATGCTGCTTGCTGCAATCGTAACCATGTTTTTCCTTATGTAAACGATAAAGGGGGACTTCCGTATGTCATCAGATATCGTTTCGCGGGCAAAAGCGCTGGAAGAAAAAACTATTGCCTGGCGACGGGACTTTCATAAGTATGCCGAGGTTGCCTGGACAGAGTTTCGCACTGCTTCGATCGTGGCGGATACGCTGACCGAACTGGGGTATGAGGTCATGGCCGGGGATGAAGTTATAGCGGAAAAAGCAATGATGGGCGTACCCAGCGCGCGGGAAATTGAGGCTCACGCTGAGCGGGCGCTGGCGCAGGGGGCTAATCCCAAGTGGGTCGAAAAAATGAAGGGCGGCAAAACCGGTGTTGTTGGCATCATGAAGTGCGCCAAGCCGGGTCCTGTCGTCGCACTGCGGTTTGATATGGATGCCAATGACGCCATCGAAGCGGAAGAAGCTTCCCATCGACCTTATCGCGAAGGTTTCGCTTCAGTCAATAAAGGCGCTATGCATGCCTGCGCTCACGACGGACATACGGCAATTGGCTTAAGCGTGGCTGCTCTATTAGCCGAGTTGAAAGATGAACTGGCCGGAACGGTGAAGCTGATATTCCAGCCGGCGGAGGAAGGGGTCCGCGGTGCTAAGGCTATGGTTGTGGCCGGCGTTGTTGATGATGTCGATTATCTGGTTGGCATGCACTTGGGTATCGGCATCAAGAAAAAAGGGCAGCTTGCCTGCCAGACCGAAGGTTTTCTTGCTACTACCAAGCTTGACGCGACCTTTACCGGTATTCCGGCGCACGCCGGCGCGGCGCCGGAGACGGGACGGAATGCCTTGCTGGCCGCGGCTACGGCAGTGCTCAACCTGCATGCCATTTCCCGCCACAGCCAGGGCGCTTCCCGGATTAATGTCGGCGTTATGCAGGCCGGAACCGGACGTAATGTCATTCCTGCCAATGCCGTCATTAAGCTTGAGACGCGCGGAACAACCAGCGCTATCAATGAGTATGTATATAACGAAGCAGTGCGAATTATCGAAGCCGCTGCGGCTATGTACGGCGTCAAAGTTGAGATTACTGAAATGGGCGGCGCTGCCGGCTGCGGCAATGATCCCGCACTTGTCGGGCGCATTCGTCAGACGGCCGAGAAGCTCAATATTTTTGATGAAATCGTTCCGTCCGCCAATATCGGCGGCAGTGAAGACTGCACCTACTTCATGGAGCGGGTGCAGCAGCGTGGCGGCCAAGCGGCATATCTCATGGTCGGTACGCAGCTCGCCGCAGGCCATCATGACTTCCGTTTTGATTTTGCTGAAGACGCGTTGGTTCCATCAGTCGCATTGATCACCAGTCTGGTTGTGGATTTAACCAAAACGGAAAATAAAGATTGACAAGGCGGCTATGCCTTAGTACAATAAGCGTAAAATATATCACCTTTTTAAACTGGTCCTGTGAGGCTGGTAAGGGGTACGGCTAATATGGAATTACTATACCTTCTTGCGCTTTCACAGGCGTGAGAAGGTTTATTATTTTTAAAGTAGTTCAAGAGACGGAGGGAAAAGAATGCCAAAAAGCCAGGTCTCGCTGAGAAACAAACATATTCTGGAACTTAAGACGATGACGCCGGCCGAGATGAGTCTTATTCTGGATACAGCGCAAGAAATGAAACATATTATTGACCGGGATATAAAAAAAGTACCAACCCTGCGGGGGAAATCGATCATCAACTTGTTTTTCGAGGCCAGCACTCGTACGCGAACTTCGTTTGAACTGGCGGGCAAATATTTAGGAGCCGATGTGGTTAATATTACTACCAGCGCCAGCAGCGTAACCAAAGGAGAAAGCCTGCGCGATACGTTACTGACGGTAGAGGCCATGGGAGTAGACGTAATTGTCATGCGTCACGAGGCGGAAGGGTCGGCGCACTTTGCAGCGCAAGCGGTCAAGCCGGTCATTATCAACGCCGGTGACGGAGCGCATGAACATCCTACCCAGGGATTGCTCGACATGTTCACTATCCGGGAACATAAGGGCAAACTGGCAGGACTAAAAGTTGCAATTATTGGCGACATCCTCCATAGCCGGGTAGCTCGTTCCAATATCTGGGGGCTGAAAAAAATGGGCGCTGAAGTGCATGTCGCCGGGCCGGCCACCTTGCTGCCGCGGGATATCGAGCAGTTGGGCGTCAAGGCGTATACACGGGTGGAAGAGGCGCTGGACGGGGCCGATGTGGTGAACGTGCTCCGAATACAGCGGGAACGTCAGCAGAAAGGTCTATTCCCTTCGCCCCGGGAGTATGCGCGGATTTTCGGAATAAATGCCAAGCGCCTTGCGCTTGCCAAGCCGGATGCCCTGTTGCTGCATCCGGGGCCGATGAACCGGGGCCTGGAGATTGCGCCCGATATTGCCTATGGAGAACAGTCAGTTATTCAGGAACAGGTGAAAAACGGCCTGGCCGTGCGAATGGCGCTTTTATTCCTGGTATTGATGGGAGGGAACAAAGTTGAAGCTGGTAATTAAGCGTGGCAGAGTAATTGATCCGGTGCAAAACATTGATGCAATAGCCGATATTCTGGTGGAAAACGGGGTTATCGCTAAAATTGGCGAGGCAATCGAAGCAAAAGGCGCCGAAGTGTTTGACGCCGAGGGATTGGTTATTGCTCCCGGCCTCATCGATATGCATGTACATCTCCGGGAACCTGGTTTGGAAGCAAAGGAAGACATTGTATCTGGTACACAGGCCGCGGCAGCGGGAGGCTTTACCACCATCGCCTGCATGCCTAACACCAAACCGGTAATTGATAACGCTATTTTGGTTGCCGGTGTTCTGCGCCGGGCCGAGACGGAGGGATTAGTGCGCGTTAAGGTGATTGGCGCCTTAAGTAAAGAACAGCAAGGCAAAGAATTGGCGGAAATCGGCGATATGCTTCAGGCAGGTGCGGTGGCTATCTCCGATGACGGCCATTATGTCAGCGATGCGCGCTTACTCAGGAACGCGCTCGAATACACCGGTATTTACGGTAAAACGGTTATTTCGCATGCCGAGGATGAAGGGCTGGTCAGTGAAGGATACATGCATGAAGGGGCGGTTTCTGCCGCGCTGGGGATGAAGGGCCGCCCGGCGGTGGCGGAAGATATTGCGGTAGCGCGTGATATCCTTTTAGCGGAATATACGGGCGCGCGACTGCATATTGCCCATGTAAGCACCAAAGGAGCTGTGGAAATCATTCGTCAGGCGAAACGGCGAGGGGTAAAGGTAACCGCAGAAGCGACACCACACCATTTAGCGCTAACCGATGAAGCGGTAAGCGGGTTTAATACCGCGACAAAAGTCAATCCTCCGCTGCGCTCACGCGATCATGTGGACGCTTTAATTGCCGGGCTAAAGGATGGGACCATTGATGCGATTGCCACCGACCACGCTCCCCACGCTTTTGAAGAAAAAGATATGGAATATAAATACGCTCCCAGCGGTTTTGCCGGCCTGGAGACGGCGCTGGGAGTTGTCTTAACCGAGCTGTATCATACCGGAAAAATGACGCTGCCGGAAATTATCCGCTGCTTGTCGGCGGCTCCGGCAAAAATCCTCGATCTGAACGCCGGAACACTTCAAGTTGGCGTCCCAGCGGATATTACCGTAATAGAACCGATGCGTGAGTGGACGGTAGACAGTAAAAAATTCTATACCCGCGGCAAGCATACGCCGTTTGAAGGGGCAAAGCTGAAAGGTAAAGCGGTAGCCACAATTGTCGGTGGCACGATCGTAATGAAGGACGGAGAGGTGAGTACATGCGGGGAAAACTAGTGCTTGATGATCATAGTGTGTTTTATGGGGAACTGCTTGGTGAGGCAAAAACTGTCGGCGAGGTGGTCTTTAATACAGGCATGACCGGCTACCAGGAGGTTCTGACTGATCCTTCCTATTGCGGCCAGATCGTTGTTATGACCTATCCGCTGATTGGCAACTATGGGGTAGCACCGGTGTTTGAACAGGCGCGGCGTCCTTATGTACGGGGCTTCATTATGAGTGAACTGTGCCAGGAACCAAGCAACTGGCAGTCTTCGAACACTCTTGCGCACTACCTGACCGCAAGCGGCATTCCCTGTCTCTTTGGCGTGGATACCCGAGCTATTACCCGGCGGATCCGGTCGAAGGGGACAATGAAAGGCGTCATCGCGCCTGCCGAGACGGGTGAAGACGAGATTAGCCGACTCTTAACCCAAGAAACGCCATCCGCACTTGTGGAAGAGGTCACTACACCGTCAGTTTACAAAATTCCAGGCAGCGGACCGCATGTTGTTGTGATGGATTTCGGCATAAAGCAAAATATTTTAAATTCGATGGTGCGGTTGGGGCTTAATTTGACTGTAGTGCCGGCGCAAACCCCGGCCCAAGATATACTGGCGCTGCAGCCTGATGCTATCTTCTTGTCAAATGGACCGGGAGATCCTAAGGCGGTAGGCTACGCAATCAATACGGTGAAAGAACTGGTGGCTGCCAAGCTGCCGATATTCGGCATCTGTCTGGGGCATCAGCTTTTGGCGCTGGCACTGGGTGCAGACACCTACAAACTGAAGTTTGGCCATCGCGGGGCTAACCATCCGGTTAAAGACTTGGCCAAAGGCCGTGTCTATATTACGTCGCAAAATCATGGCTATGCGGTTGACGAGAAGTCGCTGGAAGGCAAAAACCTGCTGGTCACTCATCGGGCGGTTAATGACCGGACCGTCGAAGGTATCAGGCACACTAAACTGCCGATTTTTTCGGTGCAATACCATCCTGAGGCGGCGCCCGGACCGGATGACAACACTTATCTGTTTGATGAATTTATCGCCATGATTAGAAAAGGAGGGAGCGGCAATGCCTAGAAGAAAAGACGTAGAAAAGGTTTTAGTAATCGGTTCGGGGCCGATAGTCATCGGTCAGGCGGCTGAATTTGACTATGCGGGAACCCAGGCATGCCGGGCGCTGAAGGAAGAGGGGTTGAAAGTCGTCCTGATCAACAGCAATCCGGCGACGATTATGACCGACACGAATATTGCCGATAAAGTGTATATCGAGCCGCTCACCCCCGAGTTTATCGAAGCGGTTATTCAAAAAGAACGGCCGGACGGCCTGCTTGCTACGCTGGGCGGACAGGTCGGCCTTAATATGGCTGTCAAGCTTGCGGAACGAGGAACGCTCAGCCAGTACGGCGTCAAGCTGCTGGGTACGCCGCTGGAAGCGATCAAAAAGGCCGAAGACCGGGAACTGTTTAAAGCAACTATGGAAGAAATCGGTCAACCTGTGCCGGAAAGCACGATTGTAGAAGATGTGGCAAGTGCGCGGGCTTTCGCGGCACAAATCGGCTATCCGCTGATTGTACGTCCTGCGTACACGCTTGGCGGCACAGGCGGGGGGATTGTTCATAATGAAAATGAATTGGTTGATGTCGTAAGCAAAGGTTTAAAATACAGCTTAATCGGCCAGGTACTGTTGGAGAGAAGCGTGGCCGGTTGGAAAGAGATCGAGTATGAAGTGCTCCGGGACGCGGCTGATAACTGCATCATTGTCTGCAATATGGAGAACTTTGACCCGGTTGGCATTCATACCGGTGACAGCATTGTCGTAGCTCCGTCGCAAACGCTTAGCGACCACGAATATCAACTGCTAAGGAGCGCCTCGCTAAAAATTATTCGTGCCTTAGGCGTCGAGGGTGGTTGTAATGTTCAGTATGCACTTGATCCCCATAGTGACCGCTACTATGTAATCGAAGTTAATCCCCGCGTAAGCCGATCAAGCGCCCTGGCTTCCAAAGCAACGGGTTATCCGATTGCCAAAGTGGCCAGCAAGATTGCGATTGGTTATCACCTTGACGAAATTACTAATGCTGTAACGCAGAAAACGACGGCCTGTTTTGAGCCCACACTCGACTATGTGGTAGTCAAATTTCCCCGCTGGCCTTTTGATAAATTCAATTATGCCGACCGTAAACTGGGAACTCAAATGAAAGCTACCGGCGAGGTCATGTCGATAGACCGCAATTTTGAAGCCGCCTTGCTTAAAGCCATCCGCTCACTGGAAATCGGGCTCTACAACCTGTCGCTCCAGGGAATTGATACGCTAAGTCCCTCCGAACTCCGCGGAAAATTGAAATTTGCCAGCGATCAGCGCATCTTTGTCATCGCCGAAGCGCTCAGACTAGGGATTACCGTGGATGAAATTCATGAAATTACCATGATTGACCGGTTTTTCTTAAATAAACTCGCTAATATTATCAAAATTGAATATGAGCTGCGGCGGGTCGGACTTAATCCGGAACTCCTGCGCACGGCAAAAAAAATTGGGTTTGCCGATAGATCGATTGCCGAGCTGACAGGCAAACCAGCAGCCGAAATTCGAGCGCTGCGCAAGGAATGGTCGATCGTTCCCTGCTACAAGATGGTGGATACCTGCGCCGCCGAATTTGAAGCAGCGACTACCTACTACTATTCCACCTACGCCCAGGAAGACGAAGTGGCGACAAATGACAAGCGGAAGGTGCTGGTTCTGGGCTCAGGGCCTATCCGCATCGGGCAGGGGATTGAATTTGATTACTGTTCGGTGCATTCCGCCTGGGCGTTACGCGAGATGGGGGTGGAATCAGTGATTATCAACAACAATCCTGAAACCGTGAGCACCGACTTTGACACGTCTGACCGCTTATATTTCGAGCCGCTTACGCCGGAAGACGTGCTCAACATTATCGACAAAGAGCAGCCGGAAGGGGTAATCGTACAGTTTGGCGGACAGACGGCTATCAACCTGGCGGGCGCTCTGTCCGATGCCGGGGTTAAAATTCTTGGCACCAGTGTGGAGAACATAGACCGGGCCGAAAACCGGGAAAAATTTGATGAATTGCTTGGTAAGCTCGGCATTCCGCGTCCTGTTGGGATGACGGTAATTTCGGAAGAAGAGGCTGTACGCGCGGCCGCCGAAATCGGTTACCCGGCTGTGGTACGTCCATCGTATGTGCTCGGCGGGCGGGCAATGGAGATTGTCTATAACGAAACAGAGCTCAGAAACTATATGACCCACGCGGTAAAGGCTTCGCCGGAATACCCGGTATTGGTAGACCGCTATATGCAGGGGGCTGAGGTAGAGGTCGATGCCGTCGCTGACGGGCAGGATGTTCTGATACCCGGTATTATGGAGCACATAGAACGGGCAGGTGTACATTCCGGCGACAGTATCGCGGTGTATCCGCCGCAGACACTATCACCGCAAGTGATAGCAACTATTGTAGATTATACGCAGCGTCTGGCGGCAGGACTTAGGGTCAAGGGTGTAATCAATATCCAATATGTTGTGGCGAATGGCGAAGTATATGTTCTTGAAGTCAACCCGCGTTCGAGCCGTACGATCCCCTTCTTAAGTAAAGTCACCGGTGTGCCCATGGTAAACTTGGCAACCAAAATTGCGCTGGGCGAGACAATTCGCGGTCTAGGTTATCAGCCCGGCTTGATGCCTAATAAACCGTATGTGGCGGTTAAAGCCCCGGTATTTTCCTTCGCGAAGATGCAACAAGTGGATATCACCCTCGGTCCTGAAATGAAGTCAACCGGCGAAGTGATGGGAATTGACTTCCACTATGCGCGCGCACTGTATAAAGCGCTGGTCGCATCAGGCCTCAATCTGCCTGTACAGGGCACGGTGCTGTTTACAGTAGCCGATAAGGACAAGCGGGAAGCAGCTGCCATCGCCCAAAAATTCGTTGATCTTGGCTATAAGCTTATCGCTACTGCCGGCACCGCGAAGTACCTGGCCGAAGCCGGATATGAAGTTGCTACCGTCTATAAGGTGCGGGAAGAACATCCCAATATTCTCGACATGATTAAAGAAGGCAAAATTCATGTAGTCATCAATACTTTAACGCGTGGCAAAGAACCGGAGCGTGACGGGTTTAAAATCCGGCGGTCCACCGTTGAAAATGGCGTACCGTGTCTGACTTCCATTGATACGGCTGCGGCGATCGCGCACGTGCTGGATGTAATGCGAGACCGCCGCCATGTCTACGTGCTGGCGATGCAGGACTATGTAGGAGGAGGACTTAGATATGCGTAAATTGCTGATGCAGGCGACAGTGCTTGATAACATGCGGCTAACGCCCACGGTAAACACTCTGCGGATTTTAGCGCCTGAGATAGCTGCGCAGGCCTTGCCGGGACAATTTGTGCACATCAAGGTTGCCGCCGGCATTCAGCCGTTGCTCCGTCGCCCGTTCAGCATTGCCGACATTCATGCAGAACAAGGTACGCTCACTGTAATCTACCGTATAGTTGGCGAAGGCACTGCTTTAATGAGCAGCTTTTCTCCCGGCGATACGATTGATGTAATGGGACCTTTAGGCCAGGGTTTCAGGCTCATGGGAGAGCGCCCGCTGCTGGTAGGCGGCGGCATGGGAATTGCGCCGTTGCTGCTCTTGGCCAAAGCCTTATGTCCCCGGCCGGTATACGTGCTGATGGGTGGACGTACGCAGGAGGAAATGTTTTGGCCGCCCCTGTTTCAGAATGTATGCGAAAGCATTCACATAGCAACCGATGACGGTTCGCTTGGCCGTTGCGGAACAGCGCTGGATATGCTGCCGGAAGTGCTGGAACAAAACAAGATAGACGTAGTTTATACCTGCGGACCGCGAGTAATGATGGAAGGCGTGGCGAAGGCCGCCGCCGAAATGGGAATTCCCTGCCAGGTTTCGCTTGAAGAGCATATGGCCTGCGGCGTTGGCGCCTGCCTGTCCTGCACCTGCGCCGCAAGCGACGGAACAAGACGCAAGATTTGCAGCGATGGCCCGGTTTTTTGGGCAGAGGAGGTGTTCTTGTGAGCAAAGGGGAAAATTCGCAGCTGTGTACCGAATTTGCCGGTATTCGTATGAAAAACCCCATTATGACTGCCTCAGGCACGTTTGGCTTCGGCTTGGAATATAAAGATTTTATTGATCTAAATGAGCTTGGGGCGGTTGTCGTCAAGGGAACAACGCTTAAACCACGTCCGGGCAATACCGGCTGCCGCATTGCGGAAACGCCAGCCGGTATGCTTAATTCGATTGGTTTAGAAAATCCGGGGGTTGATCACTTCAAGGATGTGATCCTGCCGCAGCTTGCGCCGTATGATGTGCCGATAATCGTTAATTTAGCCGGCAATACCGCCGATGAGTATGGTGAGTTGGCTCGCAGGCTAGACATTCCTGGTGTCGCTGCAATTGAAGTGAATATTTCTTGCCCCAATGTCAAACAGGGCGGCATTGCTTTTGGCACCGATTGCGCAAGCGCGACCGGTGTTGTCGAAATGGTGAAAAGAAACACGGGCAAGCCCGTGATCGTAAAGTTGTCACCCAATGTGACGGACATTGTCATGATGGCAAGAGCAGTGGAAGACGCTGGCGCGGATGCCATCTCGCTTATCAATACGCTGCTCGGCATGGCGATTGATATCCGAAGCTGGCGGCCTGTATTAGGCAATACAGTTGGCGGCTTATCCGGACCTGCAGTCAAGCCTGTAGCCGTACGCATGGTGTGGCAGGTTGCGAAGGCCGTCAAAGTTCCGGTGATCGGCATGGGAGGCATTCAGTCTGCCGCCGACGCCATTGAATTTTTGCTGGCCGGCGCCAGCGCGGTAGCAGTAGGGACAGGCAATTTTGTTGACCCGCGCATCTCAGTCAGAATTGCTGAGGGCATCAGCGACTACCTGACAGAACGCGGCCTGACGCATGTCAGCGAACTAATTGGCCGGGTTAACGATTACTGCTAGAGGAGGATGTGCATGACTGATAATCGCCTGATCATTGCGCTCGATTTTTCTTCGCTTCAGGAAGTAAAGGAAATTGTCGACAAGCTTGGGCCTGATATTTCGTTCTATAAGGTAGGGATGGAACTTTATTACTCGGCGGGAGAAGCTGTCGTTTCTTATCTATGCGGCCTGGGGAAAAAAGTTTTCCTGGATCTGAAACTACACGACATTCCGAATACCGTCTGTCTCTTATACACATC
>JAOACF010000097.1 GCA_026417995.1 Negativicutes bacterium | reverse complement strand
GAGGCGTACTGGAGGTACGTTGGAGCGAAAACCCGCAGGAGCAACAACGCAGATGGACTTTTGCAGCAGTCTCCTAGGTATTCCTCAACACCGTGATAAATCCATTAAGTATCTGATGGCTGATTTTAAAACCTTTGCTTTGGTAGAATTTTAGCGCATCATCATTCCCGTTGGACACGAAGATAAACAAATAAGGCACAGCTTCAAATGAATGTAACCATTCCATTGACTTTGCAAACAATACGCTGCCAATACCCCTATTGCGATAACCTTCTTTTAGATAAAACTGCGAGAGGCAGCCTACGTCATTGCCTTTAACCGAATTAAAGTCAAAAAAGGAATCACATTTTAAAGTGGCGAAATTGCCTGAGTAAAGCTGCTTTGGCGCAATGGTGCTGTAAGCGTAGCCGATAATTTCATCGCCGTCTTTAGCGGCCAGTATATAGTTGGCTTTAGCGCTTTTAATTGACGGAATCATTCTGGTTTCAAAACACATATTATCAAAAAACTCGGGATAAATATGCGCTTTCGCTTTTTGGTAGGCCATCAGCTCGTTGCATAGCTCCTTAATGCAAATCGCGTCGGTTTCCGGAATGACTTCGTAATGGATACCCATATGCTACCTTCCTTTCGATAATCATCTTAATTTACACCTAGCCTTTGAGTTAATTATAGCAACTATGCTGATTATCGCCAGTATGCAGCATTTTCTGTGCAAGTAAGCAAAAACTGAGTATGGGAGTGAGTGCATGGCTGATCAAGCGTTATACAAGAGCAGGCTTGACAGATGTCCGTTAACATACGCGTTAAACCTTATAGGCGGCAAGTGGCGGCTGCCGGTAATTTGGGCAATTTGCCAGCAGGGGCCTATTCGCTACAATGAATTAAAAAGAAGTATTGGCGGAATTACCAACATGATGCTGACCCAAACCCTTAAGGAGTTGGAGATATGCGGTATTGTCAAGCGGGAGCAATTTATGGAAATCCCGCCCCGGGTCGAGTATTCGCTCACCGATCGCGGCCAAGAGCTTATAATTGCGCTGAAAGCGCTTGCGCAATGGGGCAGCAAAATGAAACACAGCGATAGTAAGAAGGAAACGGAATAGAAAGCCCGCGCGCCGGCGGGTTTTTTCTTGCGCCGCCAGTTTTTGACAAAAGAATTAAAGAAAAGTAAAATTAGTAGGTACACTAAAACCTTTGAAGTTTGGGGTGAGAAGATGATAATAGCGGTTATTGACGGCATGGGGGGCGGACTTGGTGTGCAGCTTGTGAGCCAGATTAGCGGTCAACTCGGCAGCAAGGCGGAAATTATCGCCCTTGGCACCAATGCCCTGGCAACCAATAACATGGTCAAGGCGGGCGCTACCCGGGGAGCGACCGGTGAAAACGCAGTCCGGGTTTCCCTGCGCAAGGCGGATATTGTCATTGGGCCGATCGGCATTGTGATACCTAACGCGCTTATGGGCGAAATTACGCCGGGGATCGCGGAAACGGTGGCCAGCGCCGATGCCTGTAAGATATTAGTACCTGTAAACCAAACGCATTTTGAAATCGTCGGTTTAGAAAGCCGCCCTTTAGTAGCGCTCATTAAAGAGGCTGTGCAGCGGGTAGCGGAAATTGTAAGGGAAAGAAGCGAAACATGATTACGGTAAGAGAAAAAGTGCGCTTCGTTGAAACCGACATGATGGGCGTCGTCCACCACTCCAACTATTTTCGCTGGTTTGAAATGGGGAGGGTGGAATACCTCAGGCAAGCAGGCATTCACCTGCTTGAAATGATGGCCAACAATATTCTGTTTCCGATCACGGATGTCAGTTGCCAGTACCGCGCATCCGCCTGTTTTGACGACTACATTCTGATTGAAACCAGGCTGTCTGAGTTGTCTAAAGTAAAGATGGTATTTACTTACCGCATTATCAAAGAAGAAAATGGAGAACTGTTAGCTACCGGTCGCACGCAAAATGTGTTTACCGATGAAAAAAGTAAAATTATCCGTCTGCCGGCCACATATTATGACCGTTTGCAAGCGCTTTTCCGCAAGGAAACTTCGGTGCAATAATACATATACTAAAAGGTGCCCCTCGTAAAATAATGATATGATCATTGAGTTTATTCGCGCATGTTACGGGGCCAGAACAGGAGGAACGCACCATGAGCGACAACAGGCCTATTGGCGTATTTGATTCGGGGATAGGTGGCCTTACGGTTGTTAAAGAGCTGCGTGAACTAATGCCTGCCGAGGATATTATCTATTTTGGCGATACTGCCCGCACTCCTTACGGATCGCGGCCACCTGCCCAGATCCTGGAGTTCATGCATGAGATTCTGCGCTTTTTACAGGCGCAGGATGTCAAGATGGCGGTCGTGGCCTGCAATACTATGACGGCATTAGGCTTGGACACGACGCGCAAGCAATACCCTTTTCTCATGGTGGGCGTAAATACCGGAATCCGTCTTTCCCTGTCGCTGACCAAAAATAAGCGGATTGGCGTGATCGCCACCCAGGCTACCATTGCCAGCGGCAAACACGGCAAGGTGGCTAAGGAGGCCGATCCCACCGCTACTATTTTCCCGGTCGCTTGCCCTAAATTTGTGCCGCTGGTGGAGAGTGGCAAGCTGGCAGGAGTTGAGGCGGAAGAAGCCGCCCACGAATATCTCCGGCCGCTGGTTGAGGCCAATGTGGATACATTGATTCTCGGCTGCACGCATTATCCGTTGCTGGCGCCCACCATTCGCAAAGTGATGGGGGCAAATGTCACACTGGTTAATCCTGCCCGGGAAACGGCCGTTGATGCCTGCAATCTGCTAAAAAAGCATCAGCGTCTGACCGGTAAGCAGCAAGGGGCAACGCGCCTGTGCTTTTCCGCCGACCTGGAACGGGTGAAAGTTTTGGAACGCTGTATTTTCAGCGGGCCGCAGCCGGAATTTGAACTTATTAATTTGGCGGATTATGCAAAGTGACGGCAAAGCGTGTTGGGATGAAGAAAATTTTGGTATAATAGTATAAGCACTATATCTGGATGGAGGCGGCAATTTTGGATTTCTTAACTTTTATGGTGATTGCTATCGTTGCGTTGGCGCTGGGTGTTTGGCTATACATAGTGCGCCAGGGCGACGCAGAGTTCGAATTTATTGTGGACCAGCGCACTGATTTTCGCGTGGATGAGCAGTCGCAAAGTGCGGCGACTTTTTCCTGTAAAATTCCGTTTGTAAATAAAGGCACTCAGGATGGTACGATAATGGATTGCTACCCGCGCCATCTTATGCCCAAGGAATATTACAACAAAGCAAGAATTCAATCTTGGCTGACGCTTGAGTCCAATCCCCGTGACGATGGCTACTGGGAAGCGATCATCATTTTTAAGACAACAGGCGACGCAATTATTCTCACAATCAGGCTGGAGGCGAAAGAAGGCACTATTGCCGAGGCATTGAAAGAGCTGCCCGATCTACCTGTGGATATTGTCTATCAGGTGGTTGCCCGTTCCGATTGGTATATAACGAAAACGCGCATGACAGTGCCAGCCGAGGAGCTGCGGCAAGCGATTGCCAATGCCGGAATTTCGGCGCAAACGGCGTAAGGAGGCGAAGACAGTGGCAGAACTAGCATTACAACCGGTAAAGACCCGTATTCTAACCCCGCAGGACAACATTGTTGACGCTATAGAGGAATATGCCAGGGATATGGTTGGCCCTGATGATGTCGTATCGGTGGCGGAGAGCGTTGTTGCCATTACCCAGGGACGAATCCTCCGGCCGGAAGATATGCGTCCTTCCTTTCCGGCTCGGATTTTGAACCGCTTCATTGCCCAAAAAGGAAGTTTGTCCAGCATCTATGGCATGCAGGCCGCGATGGATGCCGAAGGAACCGGGAGGGTTATTTTCGCCTTTATCGTGGGTTCGCTCGCCAAACTTGCCGGCCGGGGCGGAGTGTTTTATGAACTGGCGGGCGAACAGGCCGCGCTTATTGATGACGTTACCGGAACCATGCCTCCTTTTGACAAGCATATTGTGTACGGGCCGGCTAATCCCAGCGGCGTCGCCGAAGAAATCAAGAAGCGCCTCGGTTGTTACGGCGCGGCCGTGGCCGACGTCAACGACCTCAAGCGGGCAGCTGTGCTCGGCGTAACGAGTGGCCTTGATCCTAAGCGTTTGGCTCAAATTTTAATCGATAACCCGTTTGGCAACGCCAGCGAGCAGACGCCAATTGTTATTATCAAGAATTATGCGCAGGCTGAAGCGGCCAGCCGCGCTGCGGGTTAGACCATTTGCAAGAGGATAGAATACAGACTATCCTCTTCTCTCTTTCTGGGAGGAGCTGTATTATGTCACGTATTGGCATTACGACCACTGTACCGGTGGAAATTATCTTGGCTGCCGGGCATACTCCGGTGGATCTTAATAATATCTTTATTTCTGACCCGGCTGCCACCCGCTTGGTGGAAGAAGCCGAGGAGGCCGGCTACCCGCGCAATGTCTGCGGCTGGATCAAAGGGCTGTATGCCGTGGTTGTTAAGCGTGAGGGTATTGATAAGGTGATCGCTGTAACCCAAGGGGACTGCAGCAATACGCACGCGCTGATGGAAACCTTCCAATTGGCGGGAGTGGAAAGCATCCCCTTTGCTTACCCATATGAGCGGGACTATGAAGCGCTCAAGCAGCAGATGGAAAGATTGCTTGCGGCTTTGGGCACGTATTGGGAGCAGGTTGCCGCCGTTAAACGGCGCCTTGACGGCGTCCGGGCCAAAGTGGCGGAAATCGACCGGCTAACCTGGCAAGAGAACAAAGTAAGCGGTTGGCATAACCACCTATACCAGGTGAGCTGCAGCGATTTTAACGGTGATGTCGATGCCTTTGAAGCGGATGTTGACAGTTTTCTTGTGCGCGCCCAAGCCGCAACCCCTGCTGCGGGCGGAGTGCGGCTGGGGTTTATCGGTGTGCCGCCGATTTTCACTGACATTTATACCTATGTCGAAACACAGGGGGCGCGCATTGTTTTCAACGAAGTGCAGCGCCAGTTTGCAATGCCCGGGGCCGTACCCGACATCATCGAGCAATACCGGGCCTATACATATCCCTATGGGGTATTCGGCAGAATTGCTGATATTCAGCCGCAGATTGCTGAACGGCGTCTGGACGGTATTATACATTATGTGCAGAGCTTTTGTTTCCGCCAGATTGAGGATATGGTATTCCGGCAGAAGTTAGACGTGCCCATTCTGACGATTGAGGGGGACAAGCCGGGAAAACTGGACGCGCGAACACGGTTGCGTATTGATAGTTTTATCGAGATGCTGCGATAGCTGCTCGGCAATTTCCCAGGAAATGTACGGTGGGGTGAAGACATGCAGTGCGGGATTGATTTAGGCAGCCGGAATGTAAAGCTGGTGCTGATGGAAGACAATGCTATCGTTGCGACGCGCATTTATGAAACGGCTGATTTTTACCGAACCTACGGCCGCCGTGACGCAAAAGGGCTCAAAGTTGATTTTGCCGGCCTCGGGCTTGGCAATACCGGGCGCGTGGTGGCTACCGGATATGGAAGAAACACGGTTGACCTGGTGGGAGCAACGGTTATTTCCGAGCTAAAGGCTCATACTAACGGCGCCTGCTGGCAGACCGGGCTTACCGACTTCACCCTGCTCGACCTCGGCGGACAGGACAGCAAGGTGATCAAGGTGCGGGGCGGTAAGATGGTGGGTTTTGAAACCAATGACAAATGCGCAGCCAGCACCGGCCGCTATTTGGAGAATATGGCAGCAGTCCTGGGCATAACCATAGAAGAATTGGGCGAGTACAGCGAAAACCCGGTAGAGCTTAGCGCGACATGCGCGATCTTTGGCGAGTCAGAGCTTATCGGCCGCATCGTTGAAGGATTTTCGGTAGCAGAACTGGGGGCCGGTGTGAATTATACGATTTTCAAACGGGTAAAGCCAATGCTGGCCGCGCTTATCAGCGAAATCGTCGTCTTTACCGGTGGTGTGGCACTGGGCGGCGCGATCCGCGGCATGATCGAGCGCGAGATGGGGGTGCAGGTAATTGTGCCCAAGTATCCGCAGTTAAACGGGGCAATTGGCTGCGCCGTAGCAGCCGGATAACAGGGGGGATCGAAATGCTCCTGGGAATCGATGTCGGTGGAACTTTTACCGACGCGGTAGTGCTGAAAAACGGGTCAATACTGGCGCAGGCGAAGCATCCCACTACACATGGCAAACTATTGGATGGTGTGCTCGCGGTTATGGATACCATCCTCCGGGGGATGGATGCGACCCGGCTTGAGCGTGTGGCGCTGTCAACAACAATCGTGACCAATGCGCTGGTAGAGGGAAAAACGGATCGCGTGAACCTGATGCTGATGACCGGTCCGGGCATGGACTATCGGGGACTATTACCCGCAGAACCGGTGCTGCTTTCCGGCTATATCGACCATCGGGGACGGGAAGCCGCGCCGCCTGATACGAAGGCCGCCGTAGCCGCTGCCCGGGATATTGGCGGTATCTATGCGATCGCCGGGAAGTTTTCCGTACGCAATCCGGCGCATGAGCAGCAGGTGGCGGCAAGCATCCGAAAAACGGCAAGCCCGCTCCATGTTTCGCTGAGTTCGGAAATATCGGGGTCGCTTAACTTCTGGCGCCGCACGAATTCAAGCTATTACAATGCGGCGGTGTGGCGACGGTTTGGCGAATTTGCCGGCGCGGTTGAAGAAGCGCTGAAGCGGCGGGGTATTCATGCACCTGTACACATTTTAAAGGCCGACGGCGGGACGATGCCTTTGCCGGCGGCGCGTCAACTGCCGGTAGAAGCGATTTTTACCGGGCCTGCGGCAAGCGTACTGGGAATTATGGCTCTTGCCGAGCCGGACGGAGAAGCCGTGTCACTCGATGTGGGCGGCACTACCACCGATATTGCTCTCTGGCGCAACGGTTTGCCGCTGTTTGCGCAGCGCGGCGCGCGGATAGCCGGTTATCCTACTTCAGTTCAGGCTTTCCGGCTGAAATCGATCGGTATCGGCGGCGACAGTTTCGTGGCGCGGGAGGCGGATGGAGCGATTCGCATCGGACCGGAGCGTAAAGGCCCGGCTATGGCCGTTGGCGGAGATCAGCCAACCTTATCTGACGCTATGATTGTGGCCGGAACGGCTGCCTTTGGCGACGCTCGCCTTGCGGCTGAGGCAATGCGTCAGGTCGCCCGTCCGGGCGAGACAGAGGCGGAAACTGCCTGGTCGATATTAACTCAGGCGGCAGTCGAAGTGTGCCGGGCCATTCGGGAAATGATTAGCGAGCAAGCGTCCGAACCGGTATATAAAGTGGAGGATGTCATTAAGCAAAACCCGGTCAAGCCCGATTGGGTCATCGGCATCGGCGGTGCGGCTCCGGGGCTGGCGCCGCTGGTAGCGGAAAAACTTGGCTGCCGCTGCCGGATACCGGAGAATGCAGCGGTAGCCAATGCCGTCGGCGCCGCGGTCGCTAAACCTACAATCGAAATTACGCTGCGGGCAGATACGTCGCAAGGCAGTTACACCGTGGCCGAATTGGGTCTTGCGGAAAAACTGCCGGCACGGAACATGCGAAGGGAAGAGGTGCGGGAACTGGCCGCGCGCTGCTTGCGGGAGCGCGCCGCTCAGATCGGGGTTGAAGCTAAGGATATTGCCGTTGTCTACGAGGAAGAATTTAATCTTATCCGCGGGTTTAGCACGACCGGCAAGATAATTACCTGCCGACTGCAACTCAAACCAGGCGTTCTCTATACGCAAAGCCACGGGGAGGGATGCATATGACTGGGGGTAAGCTGGGCTTGGTGTTTTTTCCGGCCTTTGACTGGGCAATTACGCCAACCCATCCCGAGCGCGAAGAGCGGCTGCTGTACACGCGTGACCAGATTGAAGAAGAGGGGCTGCTTGACCTGCCCGGTATTCGGGAATATAAACCCCGCTTGGCGGACAGGATAGACGCAGACCGTGTGCATATCGGGGTTCCGGATATCTTGTCGCTTATCACCGATGCTCACTTGGTTTCCGCCGGAGGGGCGATAACTGCCGCTGAAGCAGTGCTTAAACGTGAAGTGGAGCGCTCCTTCGCCTTGGTGCGGCCGCCGGGGCATCATGCCATGCGGGTGGTGCACGGTACGCGCGGTTTTTGCACGATAAATATTGAAGCGGTTATGATCGAATATCTGCGCCGTCACTATGGCATTCGCAGAGTGGCTGTCGTGGATACTGACGTCCATCACGGCGACGGGACACAGGATATTTTTTACCATGATCCGGATACGTTGTTTATCTCTTTCCACCAGGATGGACGTACGCTTTATCCCGGCAGCGGCTTTCCGGAAGAGCTGGGCAGCCCGGGAGCGCTTGTCAGCACGGTAAATCTGCCTCTGCCGCCCGGGACAACCGATCAGGGGCTTAGCAGTGTGCTGGACAATTTCATTCTGCCGGTCCTTGACGACTTTCAGCCTGAAATTATAATTAATTCTGCCGGCCAGGACAACCACTACAGCGACCCGTTGGCCAACATGGCCATAACCGCGCAGGGATATGCCCGCCTAGCGGAGAAACTTCAGGCCGATATTGCCGTATTGGAGGGCGGGTATTCAATCGAGGCTGCGCTGCCTTATGTCAATGTAGGCATCATTTTAGCGATGGCAGGACTGGATTACAGCCGGGTGGTTGAGCCGGATATTGCCAAGTGCCCGCGTCAGCCGGCTGCGACTACAGGTTATATAGATAATTTAATTAAAGAGTGGCGGCAAATCTGGGCCAACCGGGAAAAATTAAAGCGGGAGGCTATCGCTAAAGCCGGCGATTTTTGGCAGCGCCGGCGGCAGATTTATTACGACGACAGCGGCATCAGCGAGAGACAACAGGAAACTGTGCGGCTATGTCCCAAATGTCAGGGGTATTTAACGGTCGATACCGAGGCTGAGGGGTATTCGCTCGGCTATCAATCGGCATTTGCCACCGTAGTCAACCGGGATAGCTGCAGCGCATGCCGCAGCGCGGCGTACGACGCGGCCCACCAGGCGAAAAAGCAGGGGCGCCGCCAGCACTGCTATGTCCAGGATAAACAGCAGGATATACTTATTAAACTGTAAAAGGAGCAGAATATGAAGCGAATTGACGGCCGGATGGCTAATGAATTACGACCGGTAAAAATAACCCGCAATTATCTGAAATACGCCGAAGGCTCGGTATTGATCGAAGTCGGCAATACCAAAGTTATTTGCGCGGCGACGGTTGAAGAAAAAGTTCCCCCGTTTCTCAAAGGGAGTGGCAGCGGGTGGGTGACTGCCGAATACTCGCTTTTGCCGCGCTCCACGCAAACGCGTAATCCGCGGGAAGCAAGCAAAGGCAAACTTACGGGCCGGACGCAGGAGATACAGCGATTGATCGGCCGTGCGCTGCGCAGCGTGGTTGACCTTGCGGCGCTAGGCGAACGCACGGTTTGGCTGGATTGCGACGTTATTCAGGCGGATGGCGGCACCCGTACGGCATCCATTACCGGAGCTTTCGTAGCGCTGGTTGACGCTTTAAGCGCCACGATATCCGATGATACGAAGCCGTTTCCGGTCAAAGATTTCCTGGCGGCAGTCAGTGTCGGCGTAGTGGATGACGAGGTGCTGCTCGACTTGTGCTATGAAGAAGATAGTTCGGCAGTGGTCGATATGAATGTAGTCATGACCGGCACCGGCCAATATGTCGAAGTGCAGGGAACAGGCGAAAAGAACCCGTTTACGCGGCAGCAATTGGCGCGTATGCTGGAAGCGGGAGAGCAGGGCGTTCAAATGCTCATCGATCTGCAGAAAGAAGCTTTGGGAGCGCTTGCTTGGAAAGTTGGGCGTGAACCATGAGGACGGTCGTCGTTGCTACCCGCAACAAAGGCAAAGTCGCCGAGATCGCCGTGGCGCTAGCCCATCTCTCTCTGAATGTTGTCTCGCTGGCAAATTTCGCCGACATGCCCGAGCCGGTGGAGGACGGACAAACCTTTCGGGACAATGCCGTCATCAAGGCTAAATATTATGCCCGGCATACCGGATTAGCCTGCCTTGCCGATGATTCCGGCCTGGAAGTGGATGCTTTGGGCGGGGAACCGGGAGTATATTCGGCGCGTTATGCCGGCGAAAACGCAGATGACGCGGCCAATAACCGCAAATTGCTTGCAAAGCTTGCGGGAGTTCCCGTGGACCAACGCACCGGGCGCTTCCGCTGCGTTTTGGCGTACATTGATGAAACCGGGGAGATAATCACCGCCGAAGGCAGCTGCGAGGGAGTAATTCTAGCTGAGCCGCGCGGCGAAGGCGGTTTTGGCTATGATCCGCTTTTTTACCTGCCGGAGCTAGGCAAGACGCTGGCTGAAATTTCGGTGGCGGAGAAGAATAAGATCAGTCATCGCGGGCAAGCGCTCCGCAATTTCGTTACAAAGCTGGAGGAGCGCGGGCTATGAGGATCGGCGTTATCAGCGATACGCACGGCAATGCCACCGCCATCCGCAAGGCGGTGATAGCGGCGGGGCCGGTGGATATGTGGCTGCATGCCGGCGACTTTAGTCAGGATGCCAATGTGCTTGCCGACCTGAGCGGTTTGCCGGTAACGGCGG
>JAOACF010000096.1 GCA_026417995.1 Negativicutes bacterium | reverse complement strand
GAGATAAAGGATTCAAGCACCGTCAGGCCTTCGCGGAAGTTGGCTTTAATTGGCAAGTCGATAATCCGTCCGGATGGGTCGGCCATAAGGCCGCGCATTCCCGCTAGCTGGCGGATCTGCTGTATATTGCCGCGGGCGCCGGAGTTAGCCATCATGTAAACCGGGTTAAAGCGGTCCAGCGTGCTCATCATTGCGGTAGTTACATCGTCGGTCGCTTTGGTCCAAAGGTCAATAATTTTCTTGTAGCGTTCATCTTCAGTAATAAGGCCGCGGCGATACTGCTTATCGATAGTATCGACCTGCGCCTCGGTCTTGCTTAAAATTTCCGCTTTTTCCGCGGGTATTTTGATATCATCAATGGCAATCGTCACGCCGGCGCGGCAGGCGAACGAAAAACCAAGCTTTTTGATGCTGTCCAGAACAACTGCAGTTTTGGCATTGCCAAAGCGCCGGTACGACTCTGCAACCAGTTTGCCCAATTGCTTTTTGTCCATGAGAATGCCCAGATGCCAAACGCCGTCCTTCTGGTAAAAGCTTCGCAATTCTTCCGGCAAAGCTTCGTTGAAGAAAAGCTTGCCGACAGTTGTTTGCACAAGGCCATAGCCCGGGATTCGCACTTTAACGGGAAGATGCAGCGATACTACGCCGTGGTGGTAAGCCATCAGCGCTTCGTCAATATTGGCGAAAATCCGCGGTCCAGAATACTCGGGATCATCTTTTTCGATTGTCAGATAATAGCAGCCTAATACCATGTCCTGCGTGGGCGTGGCCACCGGCTTGCCGTCTTTAGTTGATAAAATATTGTGCGCGGACAGCATCAGGAGGCGAGCCTCTGCCTGCGCCTCAGCTGACAGCGGGACATGCACTGCCATCTGGTCGCCGTCAAAGTCGGCGTTGTATGCAGTACAGACAAGCGGATGAATTTTTATCGCGCGGCCTTCGGACAATACCGGCTCAAAGGCCTGGATGCCGAGGCGGTGCAGTGTCGGAGCGCGGTTTAAAAGCACGGGATGCTCTTTGATTACCTCTTCCAGAACGTCCCATACCTCAGGACGCACCCGCTCCACCATCCGCTTCGCACTCTTGATATTGTGGGCATGCCCGGCGTTAACCAGTTTTTTCATAACAAAAGGCTTGAACAGCTCCAACGCCATTTCTTTCGGCAAACCGCACTGATGCAGCTTTAATTCCGGACCGACAACGATAACCGAACGGCCCGAATAGTCGACGCGTTTGCCGAGCAGGTTTTGCCGGAAGCGTCCCTGCTTGCCTTTGAGCATGTCGCTTAACGATTTGAGCGGCCTATTGCCCGGCCCGGTAACCGGCCGTCCGCGGCGCCCATTGTCAATCAGCGCGTCTACCGCTTCCTGCAGCATGCGCTTTTCGTTGCGAACGATAATGTCGGGCGCGCCTAAGTCCAGCAGGCGTTTTAAGCGGTTGTTGCGGTTAATTACCCGCCGGTACAAATCATTCAGGTCAGAAGTGGCGAACCGACCGCCGTCAAGCTGTACCATCGGGCGCAACTCCGGGGGAATAACCGGTACAACGTCCATGATCATCCATTCAGGACGGTTGCCCGATTTGCGGAAGGCTTCAACGACTTCGAGGCGGCGAATCGCGCGAATTTTGCGCTGACCGCTTACGGTTTTGAGCTCGTGCCTCAGTTCTCCGCTCAGTTTTTCCAGGTCGAGTTCCTGCAGCAGTTTTTTTACAGCTTCGGCACCCATGCCTACTTTAAAGGAACTGCCGTATTTTTCGCGATAATCGCGATATTCATTTTCATTGAGCAATTGTTTTTTCATCAACGGCGTATCGCCGGGATCCAATACAATATAGGAAGCAAAGTATAACACTTTCTCCAGAGCGCGGGGCGATATATCGAGTATCAGACCCATGCGGCTCGGAATGCCTTTAAAGTACCAGATATGCGAAACCGGAGCCGCCAATTCGATATGGCCCATACGGTCGCGGCGCACCTTAGAGCGGGTAACTTCTACGCCGCAACGATCGCAGACAATTCCTTTATATCTGATGCGCTTGTACTTGCCGCAATGGCATTCCCAGTCGCGCGTAGGCCCGAAGATCTTTTCGCAAAAAAGGCCCTCACGTTCCGGTTTCAGGGTACGATAGTTTATCGTCTCCGGCTTTTTAACCTCGCCGTGCGACCATTTACGGATCTGCTCAGGCGATGCCAAGCCAATACGCATTGAGTCAAAATTATTTACATCCAACAAGGGCAAACGCTCCCTTCTAACCAACTATTTTCCCGCTACCGCTTAGAAATCTTCGCCGTCGTCAAGATCTTCCAGATATTGCCGCGGGTTGGCCTTCTTTTCCTTCGGTTTGCCTCGCTTGACGCTCTTGCGCAGCGGTGCGTCAAAATCGTCATCGATTTCCGGCGAAACGGGAACATCAAACTTTTCTTCGCTCATTCCGCCAATTTCAGCGATGATATCCAGTTCTTCCTCGATTGGTTCGATATCGTCGCTCGCCTCGAGTTCGTCGACCACATCAGGCTCGAAGTCGGCAATCTTGCGTTCATGCGGAGAATGCCGCGGGCCTTCTTCACCGCCAAGGCTCAGTTCGAGTTCTTTCGCCGTCTCATGGATGTCTTCATCCGACTCGCGAATTAGTATTTCTTGAGCATCTTCTGTCAATACTTTGACATCCAGACCAATGCTCTGCAATTCTTTGATCAGTACTTTAAACGATTCGGGAACGCCCGGTTCAGGGACATTTTCTCCCTTGACAATCGCTTCATATGTCTTAACCCGGCCGACAACATCATCCGATTTAACGGTTAAGAGTTCCTGAAGCGTATAAGCGGCGCCATAGGCTTCGAGCGCCCAAACCTCCATTTCGCCGAAACGCTGGCCGCCAAACTGCGCCTTGCCGCCGAGCGGCTGCTGCGTGACCAACGAATACGGACCGGTTGAGCGGGCATGGATCTTGTCGTCTACCAAGTGAGCCAGTTTCAGCATATATACATAACCGACCGTTACCGTGTTATCGAAGGGGAGGCCGGTACGTCCGTCATAAAGGACAGTTTTGCCGTTTGCCGGCAGACCGGCCATTTTCAGTGTCCGGAAGACCTCCTGCTCGGTAGCGCCGTCAAAAACAGGCGTAGCCATATGAACACCGGCAATATCGGGAACAGGTTCGCCATGCTTGTCGTAGTCATAGCCCTCTGCGCGCAAGCGAGCTTCGATTTCAGGGGACTTGTTCTTAATCTGCATGCCCAGCGCTGCGGCAGCCATACCCAAGTGGGTTTCCAGCACCTGTCCAATATTCATGCGCGAGGGTACGCCGAGCGGATTTAATACGATCTGCACAGGCGTGCCGTCCGGCAGAAAAGGCATATCCTCTTGCGGCATAATACGGGAGACAACGCCTTTGTTGCCGTGGCGCCCCGCCATTTTATCGCCTTCCGATATTTTGCGTTTTTGCGCAATATATACGCGAACGAGCTGATTAACACCGGGAGGCAATTCATCGCCATTTTCACGGCTGAATACTTTCACGTCAACGATTTTCCCAGCTTCACCGTGCGGAACCCTTAAGGAAGTATCGCGAACCTCCCGCGCCTTTTCGCCAAAGATGGCACGCAACAGCCGCTCTTCGGCAGTCAGCTCGGTCTCGCCCTTCGGCGTTACCTTACCAACCAGGATGTCGCCAGGACGAACCTCGGCGCCAACACGGATGATACCCCGGTCATCCAGGTCGCGGAGCGCCTCTTCCGCTACATTGGGAATGTCGCGGGTGATCTCTTCCGGTCCCAGCTTGGTGTCGCGAGCGTCGCATTCATATTCTTCTATATGGATGGATGTAAATATGTCTTCTTTAACAAGCTGTTCGCTGAGTAAGATAGCGTCCTCGTAATTGTAGCCTTCCCAGGGCATAAACGCAACCAGCACGTTGAAGCCAAGCGCGAGTTCCCCTTGGTCAGTCGAAGGGCCGTCGGCCAACACCTGGCCTTTTTCTACGCGATCACCTTTAAAAACGATAGGCTTTTGATTGATGCAGGTGCCCTGGTTGGAGCGAAGATATTTAAGCAGCTTGTATGTATCAGCATTGCCCGCATCGGTACGAACGATAATCTCGTTGGCGGTTACGCGCTCAACAACGCCGGCGTTTTTAGCAAGGACGACAACGCCCGAATCTCGTGCAGCCTTGTATTCCATCCCGGTGCCGACCAGCGGCGCCTGTGTCCGGAGCAGCGGCACCGCCTGACGCTGCATGTTGGCGCCCATCAACGCCCGGTTAGCGTCATCATTCTCTAGGAAGGGAATCATTGCCGTAGCAATGGATACGACCTGCTTTGGCGAAACGTCCATATAGTCGACCTCTTCCGCCGGGACAACCAAGTTGTCATAGCGATAGCGCACCCATACCCGGGGGTTTTTAAACCAGCCGTCTTCCCCGAGCTCTTCATTTGCCTGGGCGATGATGACCTGATCTTCTTCATCGGCGGTCAAGTACACAACTTTGTCGGTCACTTTGCGATTTTCTTTGTCAACTTTGCGATACGGGGTTTCGATAAAACCAAATTCATTAATGCGGGCAAAAGTGGAAAGAGAGCCGATCAAGCCGATATTCGGTCCTTCCGGCGTTTCGATCGGACACATCCGGCCATAGTGCGAGTGGTGCACGTCACGGACTTCAAAGCCAGCTCTTTCGCGGCTCAGACCGCCCGGCCCCAGCGCACTGAGACGGCGTTTATGCGTAAGTTCAGCCAACGGATTGGTCTGATCCATGAATTGCGACAATTGGCTGGACCCAAAAAACTCTTTAATTGCAGCTACAACCGGGCGGATATTAATCAATGCCTGCGGCGTAATAACATCCATATCCTGGATAGTCATCCGCTCTTTGACAACCCGTTCCATCCGGGACAGGCCGATGCGGAACTGGTTCTGAAGAAGTTCGCCAACCGAGCGCAACCGCCGGTTGCCGAGATGGTCGATGTCATCAATATTGCCGTGCCCATCCATCAGGTTGAGCAGATAGCTGATGCTGGCGATAATATCTTCGCGGGTAATTGTCCGGTGCGTATACGGCAAGGTTGGGTTGCAAATTATCTTGGTGACCGACCCGTCCTTGTTTCTGATTTTTACTTCGATAAGTTCGGGTTTGCTGAAGACACCGCTTGCTTCGATGCGCTCGATTGCCTTTTCGTCAATAACGCTTCCCTCAGCCACGATGATTTCGCCGGTTTCGACATCCGTGATGTTCTGATGGAGCGTTTTCCCCATCAGGCGGCGTTTCCAGCCGAGCTTTTTCGTCAACTTATAGCGACCTACTGTTGCCAAGTCATAGCGTTTGGGGTCAAAAAATAAAGATTCCAAAAGCTGGGTGGCATTTTCTACCGTGGGCGGCTCGCCGGGACGAAGCCGTTTATAAATTTCCACCAGCGCTTCGTCGCGGGATGTACTGTTGTCGCGTTCAAGCGTCGCCCGGATTCGCGTATCATCTTTAAACAGTTCAAGGATGACGCCATTGGAAGCATAGCCTAAAGCCCGGATCAAGACAGTAACCGGCAGTTTGCGCGTTCTGTCAACCCGTACCGAAATTACATCATTCGCATCGGTCTCCAGTTCAAGCCAAGCCCCCCGGTTGGGAATAATGGTAGCCTGATACAGCTTTTTGCCGCTGGTATCCATTGTCTCCCCATAATAGGCGCCGGGCGACCGAACCAACTGGCTGACAATTACACGTTCCGCGCCGTTAATAATAAATGTTCCGTTGTCAGTCATGAGCGGAAAATCGCCCATGAATACTTCCTGCTCCTTAATTTCACCCGTTTCACGGTTGATCAGCCTGACATTGACGCGCAGCGGCGCCGAGTAGGTGACGTCCCGCTCTTTGCACTCTTCAACTGAATACTTAGGCTCCCCCAGGGTAAAGCTTTCAAAAGAAAGCACGAGGTTGCCGGTGAAATCTTGGATCGGTGAGATGTCATGAAAAATTTCCTGCAACCCTTCTTTAAGAAACCAGTTGTAGGAATTCTTCTGAATCTCAATTAAATTGGGCATGTCCAGAACTTCATTGATCTTGGCGTAGCTGTATCTTACTCTTTTGCCCACCGGAATAGGATTGAACATTAAAGCCTTCACCCCTTAGCCGATTTTACGGATAAAGCTAACATAAATTCATGTGTTTTGACATATAATAAATATGAAAAAGAAAGCAAGGTTCTTTATAGAGGGAAGGACCTTGCTTTTTTTGCCTGATGAATATCTTCATCCTCCATTATATTACTATTTCCTGCCATTCCCCAATTTATACATGACTGTAATCTGGAGGAAACAAATGTATCGCATTTAAAAATGATAACACAAGATAGATTACATGTCAAGAAAACTAATCCAGAAATGAGAAGACTATCCATATGCAAAAAATCGGGGCGCGCGCGTAACGCACCCCGATTTTTTTGGGTAAACATCCTCTTACTTAATCTCGACAGAAGCGCCGGCTTCCACAAGCTTCGCTTTAATAGCTTCAGCATCGGCTTTGGATACTTTTTCTTTAACAGGCTTGGGAGCGCCGTCTACCAGATCTTTGGCTTCTTTCAGGCCAAGTCCGGTGATTTCGCGAACAACTTTGATAACGTTGATCTTGCCGGCACCGGCGTTGGTCAGAATAACGTCGAATTCAGTTTGCTCTTCCTGAGCGGCCGGAGCGGCAGCAGCGGCAGGAGCAGCGGCTACAGCCACAGGAGCGGCAGCGCTAACGCCGAATTTTTCTTCGAGAGCTTTTACCAGCTCGGACAGTTCGAGAACTGTCATTTTCTCAATAGCTTCCATGATTTGTTCTTTAGTCATTGTAAAAATACCTCCAAAACTTTCTTTAAAATAATTTGTAATTTTATAGTTACTCAAGGGAAATTGCCACACTTCACTATATTGCATTCGCAATGGCAATTTTCTTTGTCACGGCGAACAGAGCGCG
Organism: Negativicutes bacterium; assembly: GCA_026417995.1. Classification (GTDB taxonomy): domain Bacteria; phylum Bacillota; class Negativicutes; order Sporomusales; family JAOACF01; genus JAOACF01. The sequence continues at coordinate 3,703 of JAOACF010000096.1, read as the reverse complement.
GCAGTCTTCTTGGCTACGCCGGGCAGAGCCCGTATCGCCCCGGAAGGTTAAGCACTTTCTTTTTGTTTGCGTACTGCCTCGAGCGCATACACCAAATTGCGGATATTGCCCTGAAGTACGTTGACAAAACCGGTAATCGGTGCTTGCATGCTGCCGAGCATCTTGGCGATAAGCACTTCGCGCGGCGGCAGGCTGGCCAGAGCTTTAACGCCCTTGTCGTCAATAACTTTGCCCTCGACCAGGCCGGCTTTGATCTCCATTGTTTGGAGCTTGTTCTCTTTGATAAAATCAGAGATAACTTTGGCCGGAGCAACCGGATCGGAGTAAGACATTGCAATCGCGGTAGGACCTTCAAGATACTGGTCAAGACCGGTAATGCCCGCTTCGCTGGCGGCAATACGGGTCAGCGTATTCTTGACAACCTTGTATTCAACGCCTGCTTCGCGCAGCTTGCGGCGCAGCTTGGTGTCAAGCGCCACGTTGATACCGCGGTAGTTAGTGATAACCGCGCCCTTGGTTGTAGAAAGCTTCTCTTTAAGTTCTGCCACAGCTTGTTGTTTTTCGGTAGTAACTGCCATTGTGAATTCCACCTCCTTCACTGGTGTTAACCATCATGAAAACAAAAACGACCTCACGGCAGTAAGAAACCGGAGGTCGCTGTCAGCAAACGCTTAAGCCACATATTCCCCGGCCTCGGCAGGCGGTTTACCCTTTACACAAATGTACCTGCTGTCTACAGCCTCTTAGAACCTATTTAGTTAAATCCGGCTACTCTTTTTTGCCGGGCGCCCGTAACGGGTTGACTTTAACGCCGGGGCCCATTGTGGTGCTGATTACGATACTGCGCATATACTGGCCTTTGGCGGCCGCAGGTTTAACTTTTATCAGCGTATCGATCAGGGTGTGGAAGTTAGCCAGCAGCTTGTCGCTGTCGAAAGATACCTTGCCGATCGGCGCATGAATATTGCCAGCCTTGTCAGTACGGTATTCAATCTTACCGGCTTTAATTTCATTGATCGCCCGCACTACGTCCATGGTCACAGTGCCAACCTTAGGATTGGGCATCAGGCCTTTGGGGCCAAGGATCTTACCGAGACGACCCACCATACCCATCATATCGGGAGTAGCAACGGCGACATCGAAATCAGTCCAGCCCCCCTGGATTTTTTCAACCATATCTTCGGCGCCGACGAAATCTGCGCCGGCCTGTTCGGCTTCTTTCGCTTTCTCGCCCTTAGCGAATACCAGAACACGCTTGGTTTTGCCCGTGCCGTGCGGCAACACTACGGCGCCGCGCACTTGTTGGTCGGCATGTTTGGGATCTACCCCAAGCTTGACTGCCACTTCGACTGTTTCATCAAATTTGGCGCTTGCAGTCTTCTTGGCCAGCTCAATAGCCTCTTCGGGATCATAGAGCTTGCTGAAATCAATCAGCTTGGCCGCTTCTGCGTACTTTTTGCCATGTTTCGGCATGTTTTTTCCTCCTTCGTGGTAATAGCGGAAAATCCTCCCACTGAAACCGCCGTTAGTCGACGATTTCGATGCCCATACTGCGGGCTGTGCCTTCAATCATCCGCATTGCAGCTTCGACGCTGGCGGCATTTAGGTCTTGCATTTTTGTTTCGGCAATTTCACGCACTTTCGCGCGGTTTACCTTGGCCACCTTCTTCTTATTCGGTTCACCCGAGGCAGTTTCGATGCCTGCTGCTTTTTTAAGGAGTACGGCTGCCGGAGGAGTCTTGGTCACAAAAGTGAATGATCTATCTTCAAACACGGTAATTTCTACCGGGATAATCAGACCAGCTTGTGCGGCAGTTCTCTCGTTGAACTCCTTAACAAACGCCATAATATTTACGCCGGCTTGACCGAGCGCAGGACCTACAGGGGGCGCCGGAGTAGCTTTGCCTGCGGGAACTTGCAGTTTAACAAGTTTTACAACCTTTTTCGCCATTGAATTTACACCTCCTTATAAACGCATCTCTATGCTACAATTTCTCCACCTGAGAAAAATCGAGCTCAATAGGAGTTTCTCGCCCGAACATATTGACCAGTACCTTCAGTTTGCCGCGTTCGGGATGGACCTCGGTAACACTGGCTGTCCAGTTTTCAAAAGCGCCGGATGTGATGCGCACCAGCTCTTTAACCTTAATATCAACTTTGGGACGTGTTTCTTCAATACCCATTGATTTGAGGATGTGCTTAACTTCTGCAGCGCTAAGCGGGATTGGTTTGGTTCCCGAACCGACAAAACCGGTTACGCCGGGCGTATTCCGCACTACGTACCATGATCGGTCATTAACAATCATCTCAACAAGTACATATCCCGGAAAAACCTTTTTCTTGGAGATCTTCTTTTTGCCGTCTTTAATCTCCACTTCATCCTCCATCGGAACCAGAACCCGAAAGATCTCGTTTTCCATGTTCATGGAGTGGACTTTTTTCTCCAAATTGGCTTTTACCTTGTTCTCATACCCCGAATATGTGTGGATTACGTACCAGTTCTTTTCGGATTCCATCGTCAAGGGACGCGTGTGCGCCCCCCACCCCCTTAAATGCGCTATCGCCTATATGTCAGTTATTTAATGATTGCCCGTAAAATTTGATTAAAAGATGCATCAATAACCCAAATTACAACTGCCACGACAACAACAGAAACAAAAACAACTCCTGTATAGGAGGCGAGTTCGGTTCTGTTCGGCCACGACACTTTTTTCAGTTCGCCTTTAACTTCGCGCAGAAACTTCTTCCAGCGACCTTTAGTTGTTTGCACAGCCAGATCTTGGGCGGCCATTTTCTCACATCCCCGTATTTACTGACAGTAGCATTGACATAAAAACTGGCAGGGGCAGTAGGACTTGAACCCACAACCAACGGTTTTGGAGACCGCTACTCTACCAATTGAGCTATGCCCCTATGTTATGTCAATGCAATTTATTATAGTTATTTTGTTTCTTTGTGTAAAGTCTGTTTCTTGCAAAACTTGCAAAACTTGCTGAGTTCAATTCTATCAGGATCGTTCTTTTTATTCTTGTTGGTCTGATAGTTGCGCTGTTTGCATTCGGTGCAAGCTAACGTAATAGCGGTACGCATGTATAACACCTCTCTTGCCAGTAAGTATTTCATTTGCAGAATGTCGCTAATATAATTTAGCACACTTAACCGGGCGTGTCAATAGTCCACGCATCCTGGCATATTAGCTGCGGAAAAACAAAACAGGGATTTTGTCCCTGTTTTATATACATTTCCCTTACACTCTCTTTTTATACACGCCGACGCGAATTTTCCGCCGACCGCGCCAACAGCAGAAAAACCCTGCCATACAGGGTTTTAGACAAATTTGGTGGCGGCGCAGGGATTTGAACCCCGGACACTTCGGGTATGAACCGAATGCTCTAGCCAACTGAGCTACGCCGCCGCTATGGAGCTGATGACCGGGATTGAACCGGTGACCTTATCCTTACCAAGGATACGCTCTACCTACTGAGCTACACCAGCGAGTTTTTTTGGTTGCGGGGGCAGGATTTGAACCTGCGACCTTCGGGTTATGAGCCCGACGAGCTGCCAGCTGCTCCACCCCGCGATATTATAACTTGGGAAAGAAAACAAGCAACCTTGCGGTTGCCGCTCAACCGGCACCTACCTACTCTCCCAGGCCGTTTCCAGCCAAGTACCATCGGCGTTTATGGGCTTAACTACTGTGTTC
>JAOACF010000095.1 GCA_026417995.1 Negativicutes bacterium | reverse complement strand
ACTAGCATGTATGAAAAACACGGTAGTCGCGGCGATTGTTTCAGCTATGTTGATTCTGGGCTGGCCCGGGTACCGCTTACTTGTGTGGTGAACGGCGAGCAGGTGAGCGCCATGATTGATCCGACCATGACGCTGCTTGCCTTTTTGCGCCGAGAGCTCAAGCTTTTCGGCACTAAGGAAGGCTGCGGCGAAGGAGAATGCGGGGCATGCACCATTATCATGAACGGCGTTGCCGTCAATTCCTGTATTGTGCTCGCAGTAGAGGCTGAAGGCGCGGTTATTACGACCGTCGAGGGCCTAAGTGAGCCGGGAAAACTGTCCATTTTACAGCAGGAATTCATTAATCACGATGCGCTGCAGTGCGGTTTCTGCACCCCGGGCATGTTGATGTCGGCTCGCGCGCTGCTTGACCGCAATCCGGACCCGACCGAAGAAGAAATAAAAGAAGCCATCGCCGGCAACTTCTGCCGGTGCACGGGCTATGTACCGATCATTGCGGCGATTGCCTCAGCGGCTAAGCTGGAGAGGGAGGCGAAAGGAAAATGAGTGACAGACAATACCGCCATGTCGGCCAGTCTCCGAAACGGATTGAAGCGCAGGAAAAGGTAACCGGCCGGGCAACTTACACCTTTGACATGGAACTTCCCGGCATGTTGCATGCAAAATGCCTGCATTCGCCTTACGCTCACGCCGAGATTGTCGCCATTGACACCAGCGCGGCCAAAGCGCTTCCGGGCGTGAAAGCAGTTCTCACCGGTGAGGACATTCCATACCTGCTGGGCCTGTATATGATCGATAAGCGCGTTTTGGCCCGGGGCAAGGTTCGCTACCAGGGCGAAGCCGTCGTAGCCGTGGCGGCAGTTGATGAAGAAACGGCGGAAAAGGCACTGTCGCTGATCAAGGTCGAGTACAAGGAACTGCCTGCCGTACTCACCATTGACGAGGCGCTGGAAGGCAAAATATTAGTTCATGAAGATATCAATGAGCTTGAATATATCAAAGGCGTTTTCTTCCCTCAGCCGGATTCCAATATCGCAAGTTGGAACAAAACCATTAAGGGCGATATTAAACAGGGATTTGCCGAAGCGGACCTGATTGTGGAGAATGAACTCAGCCTGCCGCCGGTAGGGCATGCCCCGATGGAAACCCATGTTGCAATCGCTCAGGCTGACCCGTATTCCAAGCAGATAAAAATCTGGTCTTCCACACAGTCGCCGTTTGGCGTGCGCCAACTGCTGGCTAAGGCCTTAGGCGTATCCAAAGGCGATATTCAGGTTATCGCGCCGTATGTTGGCGGCGGCTTCGGCGGCAAAGCAGGCATCCATTTAGAACCGCTGGCAACCGTACTGTCGCGGGTGTGCAAAGGCCGTCCGGTCAAGGTAACCGCTACCCGGGAAGAGGAATTTAATCAGCTGCCATCACGCGCCGCTATGCGCGGACGGGTCAAGACGGGCGTGAAGAAAGACGGAACGATTACGGCGGTTGAGATTTATTATGACTGGGACAGCGGTGCATACGCCGATTATGGCGTAAACGTCGGCAGAGCTGCTACCTACTCGGGTGCCGGCCCTTACGAGATACCCAATATCGAGCTGCATTCACGGACGCTGTATACCAACAAAGTGTTTAGCACCGCCTATCGCGGTTTCGGCCATCTGGAAACGCACTGGATCATCGAGCGCCAGATGGATATGGTTGCGCGGGCGCTGGGGATGGATCCGTATGAATTCAGAATGAAGAACATCCTTCGGGATGGATCGGTTACTATCAGCGGCGAACACATCAACGCCTACTCCGGTCGTCCGGACAAATGCCTGGAGGCAGTCGCCAAGGAAATTGGCTGGACGGGATACCGCTCGCCGGAGGAGAGACAGGCGGCCTTCAAAACCGGCAAAGTCCGCGGCAAAGGCCTTGCCAGCCTGCAAAAGGCGCCGGCTATGCCCACCAATACTTCGACCGCCGCGATTATGCAAATGGATGAAGACGGCAATGTACGCTTGATGGTTGGCGGTGTGGATATGGGGCAAGGCTCCAATACGGTTATGGCGCAGATCGCCGCCGAAGTCCTGGATATGCCGCTGGAAAAGATCAAGGTAGTGTGGGAAAACGATACTGACCGTCACCCCTACGACTGGTCAACCGTTGCCTCCAAATATACCTTTATGGGCGGCAATGCCGTGAAACGCTGCGCTCAGAATTTGCTTAAGCAGATGAAAGAACTGGCGGCTCAGATTCTGCGCTGCCCGGTGGAAGAATTGGCTTACGGCGAAGAAAGCATTTATCACGTCCAGCATTCTAAGAAAAAACGGATCGCCTACAAAGACCTGGCTATGGGTTACAGTTATGAAAACGGCAACAGCATCGGCGGTCCGCTGGTGGCGCACGGCGTGTATATCGCCGAAGGGCTCACCTATCTCAATCCTGACACCGGTCAGGGCCTGCCTGCGCTGGATTGGACCTTCGGAGCGCACGGCGTGGAGCTTGAAGTGGATATTGAGACAGGTGAAGTCGAGATAATCAAAATCGCCTCAGCCTTTGACGTTGGCCAGGCGATAAACCGGAAACTGGTGGAAGGGCAAATTATCGGCGGCGTGCTGCAGGGAATAGGCTCCGCCTTGATCGAGGGCTTTAAGTTCAGCCCGGACGGCCGCCTACTCAATCCATCCTTTACCGATAACAAAATTCCCACGGCGAAAGATATTCCGGCGAAGATTGTGCCGATTATCGTGGAATATCCACAGTTGGATGGCCCGTTCGGGGCAAGAGGCATTGGCGAGCATCCGATGATTTCGGTGCCCTCGGTTATTGCCAATGCGCTGTATGACGCTCTGGGCATTGATTTTTATGAACTGCCGATGTCCCCGGAAAAAATTGCTTTGGCTATCAAGAAAAATGGGATTCAATAGCATAAATGAATAGGGAACCGTTTTCCAGCCTGCCGCAAGCGTTTCGACATTAAACATTTTGAAAGGGTGTAGACATGGAAAGAAGAGAAATTCAGGTTGAAGAACGGCTCCCGCTGCTGCAGACGCTGCCGCTGAGCCTGCAGCACTTGTTCGCGATGTTCGGTGCGACGGTATTGGTGCCTATTTTGTTCAAGGTAAACCCGGCTACCATTCTGCTGTTCAATGGCTTTGGCACTTTGCTTTATCTCTTTCTCTGCAAAGGACGCATTCCGGCTTATCTTGGCTCCAGTTTTGCTTTTCTGTCCCCGGTTTTTGTGGTGCTGCCCCAATACGGTTATGAAGCGGCTCTCGGCGGTTTTATCGTCGTGGGCGCGATCTTCTGCCTGGTAGCCTGGATTATCCAGATGGCCGGCATGCGCTGGATTGACGTCATTTTTCCGCCTGCCGCCATGGGCGCGATTGTCGCCGTTATCGGTCTGGAATTGGCTCCGGTAGCAGCTGATATGGCGGGGCTAACCGCCAAGACGCTTGACCCTAAGATGATTACCATTTCGCTGTTTACGCTGGGGGTCACCATTTTTGGCTCGGTTGTCTTCAGGGGGTTTCTGGGGATTATCCCCATACTGATCGGCGTGCTGAGCGGCTATGCCTTAGCCATGATTATGGGTGTCGTCGACTTGTCGGCTGTTGACAAAGCTCCTTGGTTTGCGATGCCGACCTTGTATACTCCTTCTTTCAACCTCAGCGCTGTTGCCATTATCGCTCCTGCCGCGCTGGTTGTCGTTGCCGAGCATATCGGTCATCTCTTTGTTACCGGCAACATTGTCGGCCGGGATTTGGCGAAAGATCCCGGTTTAAGCCGCTCCCTTTTAGGCAACGGTCTTTCGACCATGATCTCCGGCTTTTTCGGCTCGACGCCGAACACGACTTATGGTGAAAACATCGGCGTCATGGCTATTTCCCGGGTTTACAGCACCTGGGTTATCGGCGGCGCCGCGGTCATTGCCATTATCCTGTCTTTTGTCGGCAAGCTGGCGGCTGCCATTCAAAGTATTCCCGTTCCTGTCATGGGCGGCGTATCCCTGCTGCTGTTCGGCGTAATCGCCGCGTCGGGCATCCGCATGCTGCTCGAGGCCAAGGTTGACTACAGCCACGCCCGCAATCTGATCTTGACGGCCGTTGTGCTGATTATTGGCATTAGCGGTGCGCATATCGATGTCGGCACCGTGACTTTAAAAGGCATGGCCCTGGCGACAATCGTATCCATAATCTTGAGCCTGGCATTTAAGCTTTTTGATATATTTGGCTTGTCAAATGATGCATCCGGGCGCGAAAAGGCGCAGATGCACGGTTAATAACCTATCCTGAACGGCAGCAGACGATTAATAGGTTCCCGGACGGTGGCGACCTCGCGGTAGCGGGGTCGCCTGTCGGCCATTTTGGCAACAATGTCGCGCGGGGGATGAAGTATAATACGTCAGTGAAAGAGAGGTGGCACCGTGCCAAAAGATATTGGGATACCGCTGCGGGAAATCTTAAATCACCCCAGCCTGGCGGGAGCTAAACTGGTGGCCGGCGCTGGCGGACTTGACCGGCTGGTAAAATCAGTTAATGTTATGGAGGTACCGGATATACTTGATTGGGTGAAAGAAAATGACTTGCTGCTGACCACGGTGTATTCCATTCGGGAGGACGTGGCCGCCCAATCACGGCTAATCGCTGAGCTTGCCGCCAAAAATCTGGCCGGACTGGCAATCAAACCGGGGAGATATATCGAAAAAATACCGGATATTATGATTGAGCAGGCAGAAGCAAACAATCTGCCGCTCTTGGAACTGCCTCTTGCTGCTTCTTTTTCCGATTTAATTCACCCCATTATCAGTGAAATTGCCAATAAACAGGCAATGGTGCTGAAGCGGGCGGACGAAGTGCATGCCCGGCTCAGCCAGGTGGTGCTGGCAGGCGGCGATTTACAGGAAATTGCCGATGTTCTTGCGGAATTGCTCGATAATAACCTGGTGCTGATCGAGACCTGCATGAAAAATACGGTTATCGCCCCTGCCGCAATGAGCGGTATGGCTATGTCGATCGGGGAAACGCCCGGTCAAGCGGGCAAATGCCTGCGCCGTGCTACCAACCGCGGTGCGACTGAGCTGGGCGGCAGGCAGGTCACTTATGTCTGCACCCCCATCTATGCGGGAAAGAATGATTATGGCTCGATTACCGTTTTTGAAATTAACAATCCCATTTCGGTTCGGGACGAATTGACGGTGGAACGGGCGGCAACTGTGGCGGCGCTGGCAATGGTGCATCAATTGGCGGTTACCGAGGCAGAGCGCCGTTATTACAGCGAGTTCTTCAACGAATTGCTTACGGCCAATGCCGGTGAAGAAAAAAAGATGCGCCAGCGGGCGAAGCAGCTCGGGATCAATCTGGCAAGTAGCCATGCGGTAGCGGTGATCCAACTGGATAAAAGGCAAGAAGCGGGGGAAAATGAGAACGCGCCCGCAAGCGACTGGGAAGAGGTGCGGCAGGAACTCCTCCAGCAGATGATGCAGGGCTTGCGGGGACAGTTTAACGATATTGCCATCGGGTATAAATTTGACTGTTTGGTAACGCTGCTGCCCAAACAGGCAGCAGCAGCCAAAGCCAAAGGTGTATATAAAGAAACGGTGCACCTGATTGGCGGCCATATCCGCAAGAGAATACAGGCGATTGATCCTTCGGTCCGGGTGCTGATTGGCGTTGGGCGCTATGCTGGAGGCCTAGCCGGTTTGCAGGCGAGCTACCGGGAAGCGGTACAGGCATTGCAGATCGGGCGGAATGTATGGCCGGACACGGAAACCTATTACTTTGAAGAATTAGGGGTATGGCGGCTGCTGGGCAGCATCAGCGACAAGAATGAGCTCAGGACGTTTGTTAAGGAGACGGTTGGCCCGGTCATTGCTTATGATAAAGAACGCGGCACCGATTTGGTCAAGACGCTGGAAATGTATTTTGAATGCCAGGGCAATCTCAAGCAGGTTGCCGAGAGAATGTTTATCCACTATAATACGGTGCTTTACCGGCTGGAGCGGATTGTGCAAATCACCGGCGTGGATTTCAATAACGCGGCCGATAACCTAAATTTTCAAATTGGGCTTAAAATATTGAAAATGCTTGATGCATAACATGGTTGCCGGTGCAGCCGGCGCGCGCGGAAATGGGGATTTAAGTTTGTTGAAAATTAACAAGCAAAATGGCAGTAATAACCCTAAAATGCTGGATGAATTGTAGTTATTTAACATAGAAAAAGGCGGGCGGGTGTGCCAAAATAATAGTATGACCGGATAGTCGGCAGCAAGGGGGGCGGTCACGATCCATCAATGCCTGGCAGTGTCGGGAGATGAAATTTTTCTGGCGAAGCTGGACAGCGGCTGTTTTAGCGGCACCGTGCACAGCGTTTTCCGTCAGACTGTCAATATTTACGGAATGGATGGAAATCTTTACAGCCTGGTAGCCGAAAAACTGGACAATGCCCCCAATACGCTGCGGATTGCGGGTTTCTTCGGCGATTTCACCTGCCTGGATATTGCGCCGGGAACAGTTGTGTTGCTGGAGAGCGGTGCGCTTATAGCCGGAACGATAGCGGTGTATATTCATGCCGCTAAGCGCTGGCGGGAAAATTTGCCGGCCTTTCCCACTGCCGCCGGTTTGGCCAGGCTGGAGCAAAATCTGCACGTTCTGCGCCAGACCGTCCGAACGGAAGGAAAGCCGGGCGGCCTCAGAGGGCTCATTGACGCGGAACACTGTTCGGCGAATGATGTTTTTTCCCGTGTGCTCAGCGAGCGCAGCAGAAATCTGCTGGGTGCGCTGGCGCAGCGCGATTTCTCCCGGGCGGAAGCCGCCGGGCGCAGCTTGCTGGGACTTGGTGGCGGACAAACGCCTTCCGGCGATGACTTTTGCACCGGGCTGATCGCCGTCATGCATCTGCCCGGAGGACCATTTGATGATAATTTTCGCCGTTTTGGCAGTTATTTGGCCGCCGAGGCCAGGCAACTGACTACGGCAATCAGCCAGGCCATGCTGGCGCGCGCCGCTGAGGGACGGGTTAGGGAGAAATTGGTCAATTTGCTCAGGTCAGCAGTCCAAGGCGATACCGCTGGCACTGCCCACGCGGCGCGACAGGTCTTGGCCATTGGGTCGCTGTCAGGCGCCGACCTGGCTACGGGCATTATGTCAGGCTTAGAATTGGGCATAAGTCTGCGAAGGGTTGAAAGGGAGGAGAACAATGGCAATACAAATCATCATTAAGAAGAATGCTTATCATGATTCGGTTACCCTGATGTCTATTTCCGGAAAAGTGGCGGCGCTAAGCGGCGTTGCGGACGCGGTAGTCGCAATGGCCACTGCTATGAACAAAGAACTGCTCCGCAACATCGGCATGCTGACGCCGGCGGTCGAGGCCTGCGGCTCAAGCGATCTGGTTATTGCGGTAAAGGCGGAAAGCGAAGAAATTTGCGCCGCAGCCGTAAAAATGGCGGAAGAAGCTTTCGCCCAAAAAGCGGCAGTCAAAAAGAATGCCGGCGAGACAGTGCCGTCAACGCTGCAGTCGGCTGTCAAGGAGCTGCCGGGGGCCAACCTGGCCATTATCTCCGTGCCCGGCGAGTATGCCGCCCGTGAGGCTATGCAGGCCCTCAAGCAGGGACTTCATGTCATGATGTTCAGTGACAACGTTACAATCGAGGATGAAAAAAAACTCAAGGAATATGCTCACGCAGCGGGCCTCCTAATGATGGGGCCGGACTGCGGCACAGCGATTATCAATAATGTCGGCCTGTGCTTCGCCAACGCTGTCAACCAGGGAACCATCGGTATTGTCGGCGCATCCGGCACGGGGACGCAAGAGGTATCCGTGCTGATTGACCGCTTCGGCGGCGGCGTGTCGCAGGTTCTTGGCACCGGCGGGCGGGATCTCACGGAAGCGATTGGCGGCATTACTATGCTGGACGGCCTGGCGGCGCTTAACGCCGATGAAGCGACCAAAGTGATCGTCTTGGTTTCCAAACCGCCGGCCAAGTCAGTGGCGGAAAAGATTTTAGCCGAGGCCGGCAAATGCATAAAGCCGGTAGTTGTTTGCTTTATCAATGCCAGCCAGCCTGACCGCCCGGCGGAGCAGGTATACTTTGCCGCAAGCCTGGAAGACGCCGCTTATAAAGCAGTGAAACTGGCGCAGGGACAAACCGATTTTGGCAGCGCGTGCGACCATGCGGCGCTTAAGGCGATGGCGGCCAGCCGCAAGGCAAAGCTGGCTCCCGGCCAGAAGTATGTGCGCGGCTTATTCTGCGGCGGTACGCTCTGCGATGAAGCTATGTACATAGTTAAAGAGAAAGTTGGCACGGTCTACAGCAATATCGCCAAACAGCCGGAAGCCAAGTTGGGTGATCCGCATACAAGCAAAGAGCACACCTTCATTGACCTTGGCGATGACGCGTTCACTGTCGGCAAGCCGCATCCGATGATTGAACCAAGCCGCAGACTGCCGCGCCTGCTGCAGGAGGCTAAGGACCCTGCGGTAGCCGTTATCCTCATGGACATCATGATCGGTTATGGTTCACACAGCGACCCTGCCGGCATCACGCTGCCTGCTATTATCGAGGCAAAACGAATTGCCGAGCAAAGCGGCCGGCATTTGGAAATCATTGCTTATGTCTGCGGTACGGATAAAGACCCGCAGAACCGCCTGGAGCAGGAGCAGAAGCTGGCAGCGGCAGGCGTTACATTAGCGAAAAGCAACGCCAGGGCGGCATATCTGGCAGCAGCTATTGTATCATAAGGGGGGAGAAGGTTGAGCCGTATTAACGAACTATTTGGCAAGAAACTGACAGTCATTAATGTCGGGACGGAAAACTTTAAAAACGAACTGGAAGCGCAAGGGGCAGAGGTCCTGCAGCTTGATTGGCGTCCGCCCGCCGGCGGCAATCCGCTCCTGATCAAAGCGCTTGACCGCCTGGCGGATGATGAAAGAATCGAGGCGGCCAACGCCAAAGCGATTGATATTATCGTAAACGCGCGCCCGGTGCTTGAAGACATTGGCACGGCGCTAGACGTACTGCCGGGAATGACCAGGCACACTATTTTGCATGCCGGCCCGCCGGTTACGTGGGAGCGGATGGCCGGGCCGATGCGCGGCGCGGTTATTGGCGCCCTGATTTATGAGGGGCTGGCTAAGGATGAGCGTGAGGCGGTTGAACTCGCCGGCTCGGGTAAGATTACTTTCGCGCCCTGCCATGAATATAATGCCGTCGGCCCAATGGCCGGCATTGTCTCGGCTTCCATGCCGGTGCAGATCATTCACAACCTGACCCACGGCAATTACGCTTATTGCACGCTCAACGAAGGGCTGGGCAAGGTTCTGCGTTACGGCGCTTATAATGAAGAAGTATTAAAGCGCCTGAAATGGATAGAAACCGAGCTGGCGCCCGCGCTGAAAGCGGCTATAAAGCTGTCAGGCGGCATAGACATCCGCTCGCTCATTGCCCAGGCAGTGCATATGGGCGACGAGTGCCACAATCGCAATAAGGCAGGAACCAGCCTGTTCATCCGGGCAATTGCTCCGTTCTTGGTGAAGGCTGGTCTGCCGCAAGACACGCTGGTTCGTGTGCTGGAGTTTATCAACTCCAACGACCACTTCTTCCTGAACCTGTCCATGCCGGCGGCTAAAGCGGCGCTTGATGCCGCGCACGGCATTGAATATTCCACAATTGTAACAACCATGTGCCGCAACGGGGTGGAATTCGGCATCAGGGTGAGCGGCTGTCCGGGGAATACTTGGTTTACCGGCCCGGCGCAGATGATTCAGGGGCTCATGTTCCCCGGCTTTACCATGGAGGACGCTAATCCGGACATTGGCGACAGCGCCATTACCGAAACGTACGGCATCGGCGGCTTTCTTATGGGCGGCGCGCCGGCCATTGTTCAATTTGTCGGCGGCACGGTGGATGACGCCATCGGCTATTCACAAAAAATGTATGAGATCACCACGGCAGAAAACAGCAATTACTCCAACCCCAACCTGAACTTCCGCGGCGCGGCGACAGGCATTGACGTGCGCAAAGTGATTCAGACCGGCATCCTGCCGATTATCAATACCGGCATGGCGCATAAAGAGCCGGGCGTGGGTCAGGTCGGGGCAGGTCTCGTCAGACCGCCGCAGGAGTGCTTTGAAAAAGCGTTGCTGGCGCTGGCAGAGCGCATGAAATAATAGTGACAAAGGAGAGAAAAGCCATGATTAAAAACTGGGACAAAGTGAAAATGTATGACCTGACTCAGCCGCTGAGTCACCTGACGCCGCCGTGGCCCACTTATGAGCCGCTGCAGATCAAATTTTTCAAGCGCCTCAGCTCCAACGGGGCCAACGGCCAGCTCATCACCACCTCCAACCATGTCGGCACCCATCTTGACGGCTCGCTGCACTTTTGCACCAATGGCCGCGACATTGCCAGCATTCCGCTGACTGACCTTATCGGTCCCGGCGTAGTCGTTGACCTAAGCGACATTGCCGAAGATTACGGCATTTATACCTCGAAAGACATTATGGAGCGCGCTGATGTGCGCAAAGGCGACATCCTGCTCATTTACACCGGCTATCATAAATACTCCTGGGATCAGCCGGAAGCCGACGAAGTCCGCTATATGGTGAAACATCCCGGACCTACCCGCGAGTTTGCGCAATGGTGCCGCGAGATGGAATTCAAGTGGCTGGGCGTTGATGCC
>JAOACF010000094.1 GCA_026417995.1 Negativicutes bacterium | reverse complement strand
GCGACGCACGGCGTCCAGCACGTCCTGGCTTTCCATGCTTTTGAGCAGGTAGCCGCGCGCGCCCGCTCGCACCGCCGCCACCAGATCGCTTTTGCGCACTGCGCCGGCCAGCCGGTCGGCAATAAGTTTTAATGCCTGATCGCCCATGTAATGCCCAAGCGTATCATTTATTTCCTTAAACCGGTCGAGGTCGAGAAATACCACTGCCAGGCAGGATCCGCAAGTGCGCGCGTGGGCCATAGCGATGATCAGCTTGTCGCGAAACAGCATCCGGTTAGGCAGCCCGGTAAGCGGATCATGATAGGCCATGTGCTTAATCGCTTCTTCGTAACGCTTGCGCTCGGTAATATCCACAATCTGTCCGATAAAATAGGCCGGATCGCCATTGCTCTGCCGCCGCAGCGCGACATGCAGCATGACATAAATCGCTTGGCCGTCTTTCCGGATATACCGTTTTTCCAAGACAAAACGGGGAATATCCCCCGCCAGCAATTTTGTCACCATGGCCAAATCTTTGGGGAGATCGTCCGGATGCGTGATATCACGGAAGTTTAAACGGCAAAACTCCTCAGGCGTATATCCGACCAGGTCGCACATAGCCTGGTTGACGCGCTGAAACCTGCCGCTCAGATCGACAATAACCATGCCGATAGGCGCATGCTCGAATAAAAGGTGAAAACATTCTTCACCTTCGCCTTTCGCTTCTGTGGCACAGACACACTCAGATTTCTTCGCGCGTTTATCCATTTCCCTTCACCAACTAGCATAAGTCGATATATATTATTTTAATTATATCAATTTCTCGCCGCATTTTACAAGTTATTACATTTTTTGCTGTTCAATTAGCTATTGCGGCGAAACCGTAAGCTATACCAAAATGGCCCCCGTTTCCCGTCCTGCCGCCAACCTGCCAGATGCAGCCCGTCCGCGAGCTTTGCCAAAGCCTCGGCGTGGTGTTTATTTTTTTCTGCCGGACCATAAAGCTGAAAACCTCCCAGGTCAAAAACATCGGACTTGGCTATCGTCAGAGGCTTATCCCCGGCCTTCATGATTACCGCCTCAAATCGGCCCTTCTCTTTCGGGAACAACCCTTTTTTCTCCGCGACAGGAACATAGATAATCTCGCAGCATTCTTGCGCTTGCTCTTCTATCGCTCTTTTTTCCGCTTCTTCCTTCCGTACGGCAACCGCTTTGCCGCACTGAAAGCAAAATTTCGCGTGTTCCGGCAATTCGACGCCGCAATATATACAAAACATGCCAACTCTCCTTTTGCCCTGTTCTCTGATATATATTCTGGTGCCAAGCAGGAGATTCCTACACCTTCATACAGAGAAAAAGATTACCCAATGAAAGAGGCGGTTGAAATTCGCGGAAAAAATGCGGCGCAGGTTTGCGCCGCATTTTTTTCGTTGCCAATTATGCTTTGAGTTCCGCCGTCTTTTCGCTGTCAACTTTGGGGCTGTAGGTCAGAAGACTGAGCGCAACGAAAACAATCATGTTGACCGTCAGGGCGACAAAACCGGCATTGAGATTGAGACCGGCAAAGCTGAAGGGATCCATCTTGCCTAAAATCAGGGTGAACACTAAAATTTCGCCGACGATTAACCCGGCAAAAGCCGCGATTTTCGTGGCTTTCTTCCAGAAGATACCCAAAACGAGCATGGGGAAGAATTGGGTTACGCCGGAATAACCGGTCAGCAGCAGGTTAACCAGCATATTGGGAACAAAGATTGCGAGCGCCAGCGCCATGCCGGTCAACACCAGCACCAGTACGCGGGCAAACAGCGCCATATGCTCGGGACTGCTTTCTTTGCCAATCGTCCGGCCATAAATATTGCGGGTGAACAGCATGGAAGTGGAAAGAATAAGGTCGGCGGCGGGAATCATACAAGCAAGGGCACCGGCTCCGCCCACCAGGCCCAACGCCCAGCCGGGGAAGGTTTTTTGCACGATAGTCATAAACGCCATATCCGGCGTCTTAAGCGCAGGGACAAGTACCAGCAGCGCGGTAAAACCAATCAGCATGGGGAAAATCAAACAAATTTGGTACAGCGGTAAAAATACCGCATTGTGGCGCAAAACGTCCGGATTCTTCGCGCTAAAGCTATTGGCGGAGAAGTGCGGCCACATGTAAAAACCTAGGCTGGTTACAACCAAAGTAGACATAACCCAACTGACATCCAGATTTTTCGTGCCGCCCGGCAGAGTTAAAAAACCTGGCTTAGCAGCATCAAGAGCTTCAAACATGCCGCCAACACTGCCAAAATAGTGAATAGGCAGATACAATCCAAAGAAAACAACGGCCACAATCATGACAATGTCCTTAATAACGGCCGTTGCGGCAACGCCTTTCAGGCCGCTGAGATAAACAAACGCCGCAACCAGCGTAAACGCAATCAGCATGGCAGGAACGCGAGTAATCATGCCATAGGAGCAAGTTTCAATAATCAAGCCCAAGCCGGTAAGCTGCAGTTGCAGATACGGCAGCAGAAAGGCTACGCCGATACAGGCCGTTAAAATCCCCAGTATTTTACTTTGATAGATATGCTCAATCAAATCCGGCTGCGTCATAAGGCCGTATTTACGCCCAATTGGCGAGATGGCGGGAAGCAAATAATAACCAACCATGTAAGCTAAGGCGCCATAACCAAGAATATAGAAGGTCGGGCCGCCGCGCGCATAAGCCCAGCCGCTGCCTCCCAAAAAAGCAAAAGCCGTATAAATCTCGCCGGCAAGAATAAACCAGTTGAGCCAGCGCCCAAAACTGCGGCCGCCTACTGCCCATTCTTCCAAGCTCATTTTTTTATTCATGCCGGGTATCATGCCGACAATCGTCGAACCTATAATAAAGGCAAAAATAATGGTTAATGCTATGTATTCATTGCTCACCTGTTATCCACTCCTTTCTTTTACAAATAGCTAGGCATCTTGATTATCCTTGGAATCAATTTTGTACAGTATGCTGATACAGATAAATGCGACGAAAATGCCGGCAACCAGCCAGAAAGCCAGGAAAGGGAGGCCGAAAATGATCGGCTTTACCCGGTTGACAAAGGGGATCATCCCGATTGTCCAGATAAACGGAATCAGGGTTAATACAACTTTAATCGGATTCACATTAGTCAGCTCCTTTCTTTTTATTTTGGGAGAAACAATGCGCACAGCACCCCTCCTTCAAACATTACAATTTCACGCCAGCAGCTTTAGCGCAGTGCGGGCCATGATTTCGCAGCCGTAAACAAGCGCCGTTTCATCAATATCAAACTTGGGATGATGATGTGGATGGATAAGGCCTTTTTCTTTATTGCCAACGCCAATGAACAAGAAAGCGCCAGGCGCCTTTTGCTGATAGTAGGAAAAGTCCTCCCCCCCCATGACCGGCTTCATTTCAAATACGGCTGCCTTGCCAAGCGTTTCACCGGCTGCGGCTGCGGCTATGGCAGCTATATTCGGGTCATTGATTACAGGCGGGTAACCCAGGAATTTATCAAACGTATACGTAGCGCCGTTCGCTGCGCACATGCCCCTGACAATCTGTTCAATCCGGTCAAAAATGCTCATTCGCACGGCATGGTCAAACGTCCGGACTGTGCCTTTGAGCACTGCCGTATCCGGAATGATATTGAACACTTCGCCGGCTTTAAACATGCCGAGCGACACCACTGCCTGCTCCAGCGGATCGACATTTGCGCCGACAATTGTCTTAAGCGCTAGGACGATTTGCGCGCCCACAAGCAGCGGATCAACCGTTTGCTGCGGCATCGAGCCATGGCCGCCTTTTCCCTGGATGGTAATTGTGTACTCATCCGGTGAAGCCATTGTCCTGCCGTAGCTTATTCCTGCCGTGCCGGCCGCAAAAGGCTGCCAGACATGCGCCCCAAACACGGCGTCAACCCCGTCCATGGCTCCGTCCTCAATCATGGCCAAAGCGCCGCCGGGGAATTTTTCCTCGCTCGGCTGGAAGAGCAGCCGGATATTGCCGGTTATGTTTTCCCGCATGGTATTAAGGCTCTTGGCGACGCCCAGGGCCATAGCGGTATGCGCATCATGGCCGCAGGCATGGCAGCGCCCGGAAATGCGCGACCGGTAAGGCTGCTCAATTTCATCCTGAATTGGCAGCGCATCAATATCCGCGCGGATAGCAACCGTTTTGCCGGGTCTTGCTCCTCTGATCTCGGCGATAACCCCGGTGCCGGCAGCTTTGCGCGCCTCTATGCCCAGTGATTTCAGTTCGGCCAGTATCTTTTCCTGCGTACGGAATTCTTCGCCTCCCGTCTCCGGGTTCATGCGGAAATGCCGCCGCAGCGCAATAACATAATCCTGGTTTTGCTGTACCGTTTGTTTAATCCAGTTCACTAGCAGCACCGACCTTTACAAGATATTAACAAATCTTAAATGTAATTTATTTACTAAACCCCCTGTTAATTCCTGCTAAACATTGCCAAAAATTAAAGAGAGAGTTGTTTAAAACTCTCTCTTTACCGCAGACTGTGTCTTCTGTTACGCTACATTACCCTGCGCTGCTCTTATCGAAATATACGATGTTGCGACCTCTAAACGCTATAAGCGGTGGGTGCGGCCAATCTTCGACAGCTATTTTTCCGACAATCTGAGATTATTCATATCGCAGCGCTTCAATCGGGTCGAGCAGCGCCGCCTTGCGGGCGGGGTAAAGGCCGAAAAAGAGGCCGACCGCGACTGAAAATCCGAAAGATATCAGGATGGGCGCGACCGTAATCACCGTATTCCAGCCGGCGACGGTAGATATCGCGTACGAGCCCGCCATGCCTGTAAAAATGCCGATTATGCCGCCAAAAACGCCAATGACGACAGCCTCGATGAGAAACTGCATCAGGATATCCACGTATTTGGCGCCGAGCGCCTTGCGAATACCGATTTCCCTCGTACGTTCCGTTACCGACACCAGCATTATATTCATAATACCAATGCCGCCGACTACCAGCGAGATAGCCGCAATGCTTCCCAGCAGCATGGTTATCGTCGCGGTGGTTTCATTAGCGGTAGCCATAACGCTGGCCAGGTTGCGCACAGTAAAATCGTCCGGCTTATCCGGCGTAATTTTATGCCGGGTACGTAGAAGATTAGTCACACCGTCTTGTACCTGGCTGACTACATCTTGATGCGCCGCCTGCACACTGATAGTCTGCACATGAGTAATGCCCAACAGCCGTTCCTGCGCGGTTGTAAGCGGTATAATGACAATATCATCCTGATCCTGTCCGCCGGCCGATTGCCCCTTGCTTTCCAGCACACCGATTACCTTATACGGCGCATTGTTGATGCGTACGTTTTGGCCGACAGGGTTGGTATTGCCGAACAAATTGCCGGCTACCGTAGAACCGATTACCGCCACGCGATTTCGCGTCTCCAGATCCTGATTGGTGATAAAACTGCCGCTGGCTACCGTCAAGCTGCGCACAGCCTGAAACTCAGGCGTTGTTCCCTGGACACTGGTCGTCCAGTTCTGATTGCCGGCTACGACCTGATACTGTCTGCCAACGCTCGGCACAGAGTACTGCACCCCGGGAACTTCTTTGGCAATGGCCTGAGCGTCTTTTACGGTGAGCGTGGTATTGGTGCCAGCGGCTTGCCGCACGCCGGCAGCAGACGCCGCACCGGGCGTAACAATGATCAAATTGCTGCCGAGGCTGGCGATCGACGACTGCACCTTCTCCCGTACGCCCATGCCGATGGATACCATGGCAATGACCGCGCCGACACCGATAATAATCCCCAGCATTGTAAGGACAGACCGCAGCTTGTTGGCAAACAGGGAATTGATGGCGATGCGGACGCTTTCCCCAAACATAGTCTTCAGCCCTCCCTTGTGTCCTGGACAATCAGGCCGTCCCGGACATGGATGACCCGCCTTGCGTTCGCGGCGATGTCCGCTTCATGCGTAACAAGGATAATAGTGCGCCCGGCTTCATTCAGTCGCCGGAATATATCCATAATTTCCATTCCTGACTTAGAATCAAGGTTGCCCGTAGGCTCGTCAGCCATGATGATCGTCGGCTCATTGATTAAAGCCCGGGCAATGGCCACGCGCTGGCGCTGACCGCCGGATAGTTCATTCGGCTGATGCCACAGCCGATGCCCGAGTCCCACTGCCTCCAGCGCCGCAGCAGCGCGGCTGATGCGCTCTTTCTTGGCCACGCCTGCGTACACCAGCGGCAAGGCCACATTCTCCACCGCCGATATTCGCGGCAGCAGATTGAAGTTTTGGAAGACGAAGCCGATTTTCTTATTACGGGTAACCGCGAGTTCGTCATCGCTTAAGGATGAGACTTCATGGCCGTCAAGCATATAGAAGCCCTCGGTAGGCCGGTCAAGGCAGCCCAGAATATTCATCAGCGTAGATTTTCCTGAGCCTGACGGCCCCATGATTGCCGTAAACTCACCTTCGCCGATGCTCAGGTTCACGCCTGCGAGCGCGGTCACAGCCGTGTCACCCATATGATAGATTTTTTTTATGCCGGATAGCTGTATTGTCATGTCCACCCTCCTTACAGGCGGCGCATCATGTTATTAACCGGATTGCCGCCAGGACGCTGGCCGGAGCTCTGCCCGCCGGCGGCCTGACCCTGTGTCTTAGGCTGTGATACCACAATCGTATCTCCTTCGGTCACGCCGCTCTTAATTTCCACCCGGTCGTCGCCGGTAATGCCGGTAACGATCGGAACATTTTCCGTCTGTCCGTTAGGTTTCATCACCGCCACATACTTCCCGTTCTTGTCGCTCCTAATCGCCGACAACGGCAGCGTCAGCACGTTTTTGGCTTCACCGACAATAATCGATACCCGGGCAACCATATCCGGGTTTAACAGATCACCGGCATCGCTTACGTCAATAGTCGTGGTATAGTAAATAACATTTTGCTGGGTTACGGCTTTTTTGGAAATATTGGCGACAACGCCGTGAAATTTTTTATCAGGGTATGCGTCTACCGTAAAGATTACCTTTTGACCGACCGCGATTTTACCAATATCGGTCTGGTCAACCTGCGCCTCTATCTGCATTTTGGACATATCAGCCACGGTCATAATCACGGTAGGATTGCTGACGCCCTGGGCCACCATTTCCCCGGCAGGCAGCGGTTTGCCGATCACAATGCCGTCAATGGGGGACTTGATCACCGTTTCATTAACCTTGGATAAAATTTGTTCATAGCTGGCCTGGGCAATCTTGTATTCCATGCGCAGCGCGTCAAGCTGCTGATCAGGCACGGCACCGATCTGGTTAAGTCGCTGGTTGCGTTCTAAGTTGGCAGCGGCATTGGCTACGCGCTCCTGCGCCTGCACAAGCTGCGGCCGGAGGTCATCGTCTTCCAGAATGACAAGAACTTGCCCGGCTTTTACCTCATCGTTTTCCTTGACCTTTACCTCTTTGATCTGAGCGGTAATCTTTGAGCTGATGTCTACGCTGTTGAGCGGCTGAATGGAGCCGGTGGCCGCTACAACCGACAATACATCGCCCCGTTCTACCGTAACGGTCTGCACCGGTGCCGAAGTAGCCTTAGTACCTGCGGACTGCCAATAGATGCCGGCAGGGATTGCCAGTATCGCCGCTAAGCCGAGCAGCAGGCCCTTCTTATGTTTGTTTACAGTCGACCATAATTTACTCATGTTCAGCCCCCCGCCTTTGCTATTGAACCGGCAAGCCTATAGCTTTATCAAGCTTGGCTTTGTTCAGGTTATAATCATAAAGCGCCTGGATATGATTGGTCCGCGCTTGGGTTAAAGCCAGTTGGGCGTCAATTACGTCAAGATTGGTACCGACCCCGGCCGCATATTTTTCCCGCGCGATAAACAGGTCCTCTTTTGCTTTGTCGACGGCGACATTGACTGTCGCCAGGCGTTTTTCGGCTTCCTTCAAGCTTAAGAAAGCCTGTCGGACCTCCTGCTCCACGCTGTCCTCAATTTGCTCAACCTGCAGCGAAGCTTTCGCCAGTACTGCTTCAGCTTGTTTGATTTTGGCGCTTGTCGACCCGGCGTCGAATACGTTCCAGCTCGCCGATAAGCCCACCGACCAGTTGCCATCGCGCGGCAGCAGACTGTCATTCCAGCCGCTCGACGCGGCGAGAGATACTGTCGGCTGTTTGCCGCCCTGGGCAATTTTTACGCCGGTTTCAGCGATTTTTACGCTGTTAACCGCCTGCGCAATGTCGGGCCGGTTTTGTTTGGCCTGAGCAATATACTCATCTAAGGTACCGCTGTAAGCGGTATATTTAAGGTCATCCTTAAGGTCAATAGCAGTGTCGCCGGCAACATTCAAAATATTATTTAAGCCGGAAACAGCAAGCTCATATTGGTTTTGAGCCTTGATTAAATTCTGTTCGGCGTTGGCAAGCTCGACTTCGGCGCGCAGCACGTCCGACTTGGCGACTACGCCGGCCGCATATTTAGCTTGCACGACTTTCTGGTGCTCTTTGAGGTTATTTACAGTTTCCTGGTTGACGGAAACCAGATTTTCTGCCTGCAGTACGGCGAAATAGGCAGACGCGGTGTCCAGTTTCAGCTGCTGTTTGGTCTTTTCCACCGCTAAATCAGCAGATTTCAGTCCTATTTCGGCCTGCTTAATCTGGTTTTCTACCCGGCCGCCGGAGTAAACCTGCCAGTTGAGCCGCACGCTGTTATTGACGTCTGCGGTAGAAAAATCATTAGTTTTATCATTCACGCTATAACTGCTGCCCAATGAAATTGTCGGTAGCCGGCCTGCTTTGGACTCAGCCACGCTCCACGCTGACTTTTCCTTATCGGCTTGCGCGATTTGCAGCGACGGATTTTGCCGGATTGCCATTTCAATGCTATCCTCCAGCGTCAAGGCCAAAGGCGCTGCCGCCGCCAGCGAACACTGCATAAACAGCAGCCCGGCCGTAAGTAACGCAGCCTTGTGTTGCCAACATTGCATCTTTTTATGCATCGTGCCCCTCCTCTTCGGTGAGATGCTATGAACCTTATGAGCAACATTGTATAGAATTATTCTTAGAATTCTCTTAAGAAAGTGAGGCAAATTAAAAACCATTGGTCTTTGCCAATGGTCGCGAATAATTCTATTTACCTATTTGCTTCCTAACAGACACAACGTTGTATGCAGCTCCTATATCAGCCTGGCAGCCATAATTCCCAGCCAAGTTGCTAAAAACCCAACCACCAAGTTGGCTAGAATATTGTAAACTGCAAGGCTCAGGCTTGCTTCCTGCAGTAGTTTAAAAGTCTCGTAACTATAGGAGGAAAACGTCGTCAAGCCTCCCAGGAAACCGACCGAGACGAGCAGTCGCCAATAGGGACTTACGATAAACCTTTGTGTCGTCAAGTCCATAAACAAACCGATTAGAAAGCAGCCCGCTACATTCACCATAAGCGTACCGTATGGAAAACCCGTCCCCAACTTATCCGCCGCCCACGTTGCCGCCAGATACCGTGTTGTTGCACCAATGCCGCCGCCAAGGGCAACGACTAATAATTTTTCCATGTTGTTTCACCTTTTCCGCGCGCATCCGGCGTCAAATTCTGATCGGCTCTTTCTTGCCATACTTTACAACCTCAATATCGTCGATCGTCACCATACCCTCCTGGACTACCTCATCCAAAAAGGGCAGGAGCCTGGCAACATATTCTTCGCTGTCGATGATTTCAATCAGTATGGGCAGATCGCTCGATAACTCTACCAACTTAGCCGTATGAATGCGACTGTTTGCCCCATACCCCATCAAACCGCGAAATACACTGGCTCCCGCCATATCGAGAGATTTGGCCTTTTCGACAATCACCTGATACAGCGGACGCTTTTTCCAATGATCCTCTTCTCCGATATATATTCTGAGCCGCTTCGCCTTGCTGGTAATCTTGGGCATTCCAGACCCCTCCGTTTCTTGCTTCCGCCATGCATAAAAGTCCGTCATTAGAGTGTTTCCTTGTTCTTTTGCTAGCCTCCGGCAACCAAATGCAAAACTTTGATGTCATCGCCATCCTGAATAAACGGGATATCATACTCATCTTCGGCGAGAACCCTACCGTTAACGGAAACGATAATCCCCGGGTATGTATACTTCTTTCTTTGCAGTAGCAAGTTGATCGTCATTTTTTCTTCCCACGGAAAATCCTGGCCATTAACCTTTAGCATGCTTTCAACTCCTGTTCTTGGCGCTGCAAATTTGCCTACTTTTTAGTATAGTAGCTGCCGTTCATTCAGGCAAGGATGGCTGAAAACCAGAGATCAAGTATAACATTTCGGGTTTCCGGCCAATCATCGGCATAACACAAGCGAACCGCGAAAAAGCTTGGATTTTGAGGGGTAAAACGCTAAACTGTTACTAAGGAGAGTGATGCCAAATGCTAGAAGAATTAAGCCTGCAAAATAAGGTCGCCATCGTTACCGGTTCCACTAAAGGAATTGGCAGGGGAATCGCTGAAGCTATGGCTCTGGCGGGTGCCAATATTGTTGTGGTTAGCCGTAATCAAGCAGATTGCAACACCGTGGCAGCTGAACTAACAACGCATGGTATCCGGGCCATAGGCGTTAAAACAGATGTGACCAAGCGCGCGGAAGTGGCTCACCTTGTGCAACAAACCAAAGACGCTTTTGGCCGCATCGACATCTTGGTCAATAACGCCGGCAGCGCTATTACCAAGAGAGCCGAAGAATTGACGGAAGAGGACTGGGACCGAGTAATTGATATTGACTTAAAAGCGGTATTCTTTTGCACTCAGGCGGTGGGCCGGGAAATGATCAAACAACAGGCGGGCAAGATTATCAACATCGCTTCCATACTAGGTCTCGTGGGCGAAAAGCAGGTGCTTCCCTATTGTGCGGCGAAAGGCGGCGTAATTCAGATGACCAGAGCGCTTGCCTTGGAATGGGCCCGGTACAACATTCAGGTTAACGCGATTTGCCCTGGTTATATCGTTACCC
>JAOACF010000093.1 GCA_026417995.1 Negativicutes bacterium | reverse complement strand
GTGAGCAGTTTTTATGGAGGATTATCAATGCAGGATATCGCCAATCAATTTGCTGATGCACTGGATATAGCAAATTGGAGACTAACTCCTTATCAGGTATTGGTATTAGGCTTCGCCCTGTTAATTGCAGTAGGAACAGCACTTCTAATGCTACCTGCGTCCAGCCGTTCCGGACAGCCGCCCCCATTTATCGACGCACTCTTTACGGCGACCTCGGCGGTATGTGTAACCGGCCTGATTGTCGTAGATACCGGGACGTATTGGTCACTATTCGGGCAACTGGTGATCATCGCGCTTATTCAGGCCGGAGGTCTGGGCATTATGACCTTGACAACGTTGGCGGCACTCATTATGGGCAAAAAGATCCGGCTACGCGAACGCCTTGTTATGCAGGAAGCCCTTAATATGGTAACATTGTCCGGAGTGGTTCGCCTAACGCAGTCGATCATTAAGGCGACAATCCTGCTTGAGGCAATTGGCGGTACGATCCTGGCGCTTCGCTGGCTGCCTGAGCATGGGATGCGGGCGCTGTATCTGGGATACTGGCACGCTGTCTCTTCGTTCTGCAACGCCGGATTTGACTTATTCGGCGAGTATCGGAGCCTCACTGGCTATGTGGAGGATATTACGGTAAATCTAACCGTTTCTTTCTTAATTATTTTCGGTGGGCTTGGCTTTGGTGTAATATTTGATGTCTGGAATAACCGACGATTTGAAAATTTGTGTCTGCATAGCAAGGCGGTTATCATTTCCACAGGGATACTCGTTATTTGTGGCATGACAGTTATCTATGCAATGGAAGCCGACAATCCCGCCACGCTTGGCGGCCTGTCGTGGTCAGGTAAGCTGCTGGCAAGCTATTTTCAGTCGGTAACGCCCCGGACGGCAGGTTATAATACTGTTGATATGTCTCAACTGGAAGATGCTACCCTGTTTTTTATAATCATCCTGATGTTTATCGGCGCGTCGCCGGCATCAACGGGGGGAGGCATTAAAACTACAACGGCTGCCATCTTGGTCATGGCGATTTGGGCGCTCGTGACAGGCCGGGAGGACGCAAATCTGTTCTTGCGCCGGATACCCAAACACCTAGTATATAAAGCCTTTTCCATTGCATTTATTTCGGCTGCGCTGGTTATATTCGTGACGATGATGTTGAGCTTGTCAGAACGCCTCCCATTTATTAGAATATTATTTGAAGTGACCTCCGCCTTTGGCACAGTGGGCTTATCTACAGGGATTACACCGGGCTTATCTGTTTCCAGTAAGTACTGGCTGATTGTTACCATGTTTGCCGGCCGTGTGGGTCCTGTAACCTTAGCCCTGGCAATTGCGCTTAGAAAAAGGCGAGGGGATATACAATACCCTGAGGGACAAATTGTGATTGGATAGGAAGCGATACAAATGAAAGCAAAAAAACAGTTCGCAGTTATCGGGTTAGGACGTTTCGGTTCGAGTGTGGCCATTACATTGCATGAAGCGGGACATGAGGTGCTGGCGATCGATATGGACGAGGAGCGGACACAGCGGATCAGCGAACAGGTCACGCATGTTGTCCAGGCGGACACGACTGATGAGAATTCGCTAAAGGCGCTGGGTCTCCGTAATTTTGACGTAGTTGTGGTAGCCATTGGTGAAGATATTCAGGCCAATACCATGACAACGTTGCTGCTTAAGGAGCTTGGCGTCAAGTATATCGTGGCTAAGGCTCGAAATTTACTACATGGCAAGATGCTGGAAAAAATCGGCGCTGACCGTGTGGTTTATCCGGAGCGGGATATGGGTCAACGGGTGGCGCACAACTTGGTTTCAAGAAATGTATTGGATTATATTGAACTCTCGCCTAATCTCAGCCTGGTAGAAGTCACAACACCGCTTGCGCTTACCGGCAAGAGCCTGGCCGAAGCGAATCTCAGAATGAAATACGGCATCAATGTAGTTGCCATTAAACGCGGAGAACAGATTATTGTCCCGCCGCTGCCCACAGAGATTATGCATAAAGATGATATACTCATAATTGTTGGCAATAATACCGGTATTTCACAACTGGAGGCTCTGGAATGATTGAACGCATCACCAGCCATCAAAACCGCTGGGTGAAATTGACTGCGTCGCTAAAGCACAAGAAGTATCGGGACGAAACCGGCTTGTTTGTTGCGGAAGGTGTCCGGCTAGTGGAAGAAGCGGTGCAGTCAGACTGGGAAATAGAGGCTTGCCTGTTTTCTGTTTCGGTGCTAGCATCCGAGCGAGGCGGCAAGCTTATTGCCGAATTGGAAATCCGGGGCAGTAAGTTATTTGAAGTTAGCGAAGAGATATTTAATAAACTATCCGATACTGAAAATCCCCAAGGCATACTGACATTAATACGGAAAAAAACATATATGCTGGAAGATGTTATGGCTGCATCCGAGGCAGCTTTGATTATTGTTCTGGAAAACATTCAGGATCCCGGCAATGTCGGAGCGCTGCTGCGCACAGCGGATGCTGCCGGGTGCAGCGGCGCGGTACTGACGAAAGGATGCGCTGACATTTTCGGCGGTAAAACGGTACGGTCCAGTATGGGTTCAATGTTTCATATGCCTATTGCTACCGCTGTTGAAAGTGCAGAGTTATTAACAGCGTTAAAACAGAGAGGGATTTTGTTATTGGCGACTTCGCTGGCAACGCGCAATTTGTATTATAATGTTGACATGAAGCGCCCGGCGGCTATCGTCTTCGGCAATGAAGGGGGCGGCGTGAGGGAAGATATTCTGCGCGCGGCGGATGAATTAATGTATATTCCTATCTATGGTAAAGCCGAGTCGCTTAATGTGGCGGCATCGGCCGCAGTAATTCTGTTTGAGGCTGGCAGGCAGCGGCGTATCAGCTTGTAATCTGTAAAGCGGTGTGCTATAATACGTGTAGCAATGACCTGAAAGATTAACCTAAAGGCAGAGAGGTGCGTCTTATGCTGACCGCCGATTTTTTCTGGAAATTATTTGAGGCTACCGGTTCCATTGCTGCGTATATATTGTATAAGCGTCTTATGTTGCAATAAAGTTAATAGGCGATGACGGAGAGAGTACGCCGGATGCGTTTTTACAGGGAGGAGCCCGCCATGGATTGAGAGCGGCTCCGTAACGTGCCTGCCGAAGTTCACTCCTGAGCTTTCGTGCCGAAATGAGTAGGTGCGGACGGTTGATCTTCGTTACGGATTATGAGCGATAAACTTGGGTGGTACCGCGGAGGCAAAGCTTTCGCCCCTATTTGGGGTGGAAAGCTTTTTATATTTTAGGGATATCTTAAACCGGGAGGATGGCTATGGAAAAAGAATTAATGGCGTTACGCGATGCGGCCACGCAGGAGCTTGTGCAGGCGAACGACTTAAGCAGCCTAAATGAGCTGAGAGTCAAATATCTAGGCAAAAAAGGAAGTCTGACGGCTATATTGCGCGGGTTAGGTGGATTAAGCCCTGAGGAAAGACCACGTATAGGACAAGTTGTAAATGAGATAAGGGAAGAAATGGAGAGGCTCTTGGCCGAGAAAACTGAGGAGCTAAAAGCAGTGGAGCTTTCGCGCCGGCTGGCATCAGAGCGCATCGATGTGACACTGCCGGGACGCAGGCCGGAAATGGGGCATTTGCATCCGCTCACGAAAACGCTTGATATAATTAAAGACACTTTTATGCGTATGGGGTTTGAAATTGTTGGCGGCCCGGAGGTAGAGCGCGATTTTTATAATTTTGAAGCACTGGGTTTGCCGAAAAATCATCCGGCACGCGATATGCAGGACTCTTTTTACATAACTGAAGAAATATTGCTGCGTACGCATACTTCTCCGGTTCAGGTCAGAACCATGCTGGCTCACCCGCCTAACCATCCTATCCGTGTTATTGCGCCTGGCAAGGTATACCGGCGCGACTATGATGCGACGCATGCCCCGATGTTTCAGCAAGTGGAAGGTCTTGTCGTCGATAAAGGCATAACGCTAGGAGATTTAAAAGGTACTTTGGAACTGTTTGTTCAGGAAGTATTTGGTAAAGATGTAAAAATGAGAATGCGTCCCAGTTTCTTTCCGTTTACTGAACCCAGCGCCGAAGTGGATATTTCCTGCGTGATGTGCAGCGGCAAGGGCTGCCGGGTATGTAAGGGCACGGGATGGTTGGAAATCCTCGGCAGTGGCATGGTTCACCCGCGTGTACTCGAGGGGGGAAATTACGATACTGCTGTCGTGAGCGGCTTCGCTTTTGGCATGGGAGTAGAGCGGATAGCTATGCTGCTTTACGGAATTGACGATTTGCGATTATTCTTTGACAACGACTTGCGCTTCCTGCGCCAGTTTTAGTTGACAAGCAATAATCAAGGAGGACATAATATGCGCGCATCAATCAAATGGTTGAAGGATTATGTGGATTTTGCGATATCGCCGGAAGAGCTGGCCGAACGGATGACTATGGCCGGAGTGCCGGTGGAAAATATCGAGTATTTGGGACAAGGCATTGAAAATGTCGTTACCGGTAAAATAATTGAGGCTTTACCTCATCCGAATGCGGACAGGCTTACGGTGTGCAAGGTCGACATAGGCCGGGAAACCCTTACAATTGTTACCGGAGCAAATAATATTAGCACGGGTAAAGTCGTACCGGTCGCTTTGGTCGGCGCTAAGCTGCCAAGCGGCATGGATATTGGCAAAGCGGTATTCCGCGGTGTAGAATCATTCGGCATGCTATGCTCGGCAGAAGAACTAAACTTGGATGCAAAAATATTGCCTCCGGAGGTAAGAGAAGGTATTATGCTACTGCCGGATGATACGCCGCTCGGACAGGATATCCGGTCAGTCCTGGGGCTTGACGATGTTGTGCTGGAATTTGAGCTTACCCCCAACCGCGCCGATTGTTTTAGTATGCTCGGCCTTGCCAGGGAAGTTGCGGTACTGACCGGCGGGACGGTTAAGAAACCGATGCTGAATCTCCGTGAAGCCGGTGAGGGAAAAGCAGCCTCCTACGCGGCAATAACGATCGAAGAAAAGTCCCGGTGTGCTCGTTTCTGCGCCCGCATTCTTACCGATGTTAAGGTTGGGCCTTCGCCAGCCTGGCTGCAGCATCGCATCCAGGCGGCCGGTATGCGGCCCATCAATAACGTCGTCGACGTGACCAACTTTGTCATGCTGGAGATGGGCCAGCCGATGCATGCATACGACTATAATTTGTTGTCACGTCACACTATAATTGTCCGACGGGCTAACCCACGTGAGCCGTTGACTACTCTTGACGGTGTCAAACGGGAACTGAATTCCGATATGCTGGTAATTGCCGACGCCGTACAGGCGGTAGGCGTTGCCGGCGTTATGGGCGGTCTCGCTACCGAGGTGACCGGCAGCACATCGACAGTATTATTAGAAGCGGCATCTTTCGATGGGTTTAGCGTCCGAAAAACTTCGCGCACGCTCGGTTTGCGGTCAGAGGCTTCCAGCAGATTCGAACGCGGGGTTGATGTGAGAAATATCACCAGGGCGTTAGACCGGGCGGCAAAGCTGCTTGAAGATATGGGAGCCTGCAAGGTTGTTCCCGGAATTATTGATAATTATCCCTGCCTGGAACTACCGCAACAAGTTAACTTTACCGCGAAATGGATCAATGATTATTTGGGCACTGAGATACCGCAAGCTGTCATGATCGATATTCTGCGGCGGCTGGAATTTGATGTCGAAGTGCAGGGAGAGAAAATTACAGTTACTGTTCCTTCCTGGCGGGGAGATGTTTCCCTACCGGCTGATATCAGCGAAGAAATAGCGCGTATTTACGGCTTTAACAATATCCCGGCCACTACGCCATCCGGTCGGGTTACCCGGGGCGGACAAAGTACGGTACAGAGCTTGATTGACGAGATTAAACGTGTGCTTGCGGGCGCAGGGTTGAGCGAAATATTGTCCTTCAGCTTTGCTCATCCGTCTATATTCGATAAGCTAAATATCCCGGCAGACAGCGAACTGCGTCAAGCAATCGAGATCATGAATCCGATTACGGACGATTTTCCGTTGCTTCGAACCACCTTGCTGGGCAGTGTTATGGAAACCGTCGTGCGTAACTTATCCCGCAAGAATGACGACATGAAAATATTTGAGATTGGCTCGGTGTACTTGGCAAAGCAACTGCCGCTTGACGATCTGCCGGCTGAACCGGTAATTGTTTGCGGTGCCATGACAGGCAAGCGTCAGGTATTATCCTGGAATACCTCACGCGACCTGGTGGATTTTTATGATGCCAAAGGTACAGTGGAGCTGGTGCTGGAGCGGTTGGGCATTACCGGCTATGAAGTAACGCCCGGCGAGCGGCACTCCTACCATCCCGGCAAGACAGCAGTCTTTGCTAAGGACGGCGACGTATTGGCCGTAGTCGGCGAAGTTCATCCCAAGGTGCTGGATGCCTTTGCCATTAATAAGAAGGTATACGCTTTCGAAATGACCATTGACACTCTCGCCAAACACGCGGCCGGTATCAGCCGCTATCAGCCGTTGCCGAAGTTTCCGGCGGTTTCCCGCGACCTTGCTGTGGTACTACCGGAAAAAACAGCCGCCAAGCAAGTTGTTGAAACGATCCGTCAGAGTGGTGGGGCATTGCTTGCTGATTTTAAAATTTTCGATGTGTATACCGGTGAGCAGGTAGCCCCGGGTATGAAGAGCCTAGCTTTTGCCTTAACTTTCCGGGCTGAACGTACATTAACCGACGAAGAGGTCGATGTAAGCGTGAAGCAAATTATTAACCGGTTGGAGCAAGAACATTCAGCTAAAATCAGAATATAGATTAAAAAAGGTTTATGACGTGAAGTCATAAACCTTTTTTAATGTAGGCAAGCTTTGTTGTCAGATAGTCAGCCAATTCCTGCTCTCCTGCGCCCGTTCGGAAGGAAACTTCCAAAAGTTTGTCTTCCAAATCCAGCATTCTGAGGCCTTGCCGGTAATAGCCGTCATTAAAGCCAATAACGTCTTTAACGTCACACTTAGAAAGAATGATCAGGTCAACGGTTTGAAAGGTAGTTGGATATTTATGAGGCTTGTCGTCGCCTTCCGCGGCGCTCGAGACGAGAACTCGCAGGCTTTCGCCGAGATCAAAGGAAGAAGGACAAACAAGGTTGCCGATGTTTTCAATAAAAACAATTGCGCCAGCTTCGGGTGTAAGTTGCTGAAGTGCATCGTAGATGGTATCGGCGATTAAATGGCACGCTCCGCCGGTATTGATTTGGACAACGTTAACCCCCATGCGGGCAATCTTCTCCGCGTCAATCGTAGAGGCGATATCGCCTTCGATTACATACTTTTTACCGGGCAAGTGTTCAAGCATACTTTGAATGAAACTGGTTTTACCGGCGCCCGGTGAGCCGAGCACATTGATAAGCGTAATGCCGCGCTCACGGCACAAGCGGCGAACATGTTCGGCGCTTTTATCGTTTTTTTCGAGAATATCACGGATTACCTTGATTTGCATTGTGCACCTCCGTTGAGTTGCTTTAGAAAACAGGCTAACAAATGCGGGGCAGCATTTCATAGTACAACATATCCAAGATACGGGTACCTTTAAAAACAGTACGTAGCCATACCTGCCCTTTGCCTGTGTTTTCAATCCGTCCAATCGTCGACGCGCTGCTGTGGAAAGCTCTTAATATAGCTAAAACATCATTTTCATATATTTCGTCAACAATGGCAATGAACCGGCCCTCGCAGGCAAGGTAAAGCGGATCAAGTCCTAGAATTTCACATAAGCCGCTAACTTCAGGCATTACGGGAATGGCTGCTTCCTCAAGCAAAATGTCACAACCGGCCGCCTGGGCAATTTCATTTAAGGCAGTAGCGAGGCCGCCCCTGGTTAGATCCCGCATGAAGGCAGGCTGGCAGATGCTGAATATTTGCGTGATTGCGCCTACCAGCGGCTCACAGTCGCTCGTAATCTGCTGCGTAAACCCGAGTTCGCTGTTGTGCGAGTAGATACAGGCGCCGTGTCGTCCGACATCGCCGCTCACAATAATGGATTGGCCTGGCTTGATGCGGGCGGTTGATGGCATTATGTCATGGAAAGGAACGCCAATGCCCGCCGTGGTTATAAATATTTTATCAAGTGCGCCTTTTTCAACAACCTTCGTGTCGCCGGCGACCACGACCGCGCCGCAGGAAGCGGCGGTTAACTGCATCGATTGTACGATGCGCTCAAGTTCGCCAGTTGCAAAGCCTTCTTCAATCATGAACGCGGCGCTCAGGAATAGTGGACGAAAACCCGAGACCGCTAGGTCATTTACCGTACCGCATACTGATAGTTTGCCGATATCGCCGCCGGCAAAAACATAGGGGCTTACCACAAAGCCATCAATGGTGTGTCCTAATCTTTGACCGCCAATCAATAGGCTTGAGGCATCCGCCCTGTCCTGCAATGGGGGGGAATTAAATTGTGGATAAAAAATTTTTTCCAGCAGTTCGGCGGTTTGTTTACCACCGTTGCCATGCGCGCGTGTTATCTTCAAAGGTATGTCTCCCTTCCATAACGAAAGTAGGCTGCACATGAGCCTTCGTTCGATACCATGCAAGCACCGCAGGGATGATCCGGGCGGCATGCCATACCGAAGAGCGGACATTCGTAAGGTTTAATCCTGCCCAGGAGAACTTCGCCGCAGCGGCAGGCGGTGTTTTGTTCTTCAGTTTCCGTATAATCGGACAGCGGGTATTCCCAAGCTGCGAATTCATCGCGAAGACGCAGGCCGGCGTCCGGAAGCATGCCAATGCCGCGAAAGTAGGCATCACAGGGCTGGTAGTAGCGTTCGATGATGGCTTGGGCTTTTTTATTGCCCTCAGCTTTGACGATGCGACGGTATTGGTTGTGAACCGCCGTAGCATGCACTCGAATTGCATCAGTAAGCATCGATAAACCTTCGAGAATATCGCGGCCCTCAAAGCCGGTTACAACGGAGGGGATGGTATACTCAGACAAGAAATGGAAACCTTGCACGCCAATTACCGCCGCGACATGACCAGGGAGGAGAAGGCCGTCGAACTGGGGATCGGCTGATAGTAAATAACGGAGTGGACTGGCAATTGTTTTTAGTTCGGTAAGAAAATGTACATTTTTAATATTGGCTTGAACACAAAATTCAACTGCTAACGCAAAAGCCGGAGCAGTAGTATCGAAGCCGATTGCGGCAATAACGGTGGGTTCGCCGCTTGCTGCCGCCTGTTGTGCGGCAGCAAGCGGCGATACCATAATCCGTATATCTGCGCCTTTAGCACGCGCCTGGGCAAGCGAAACCTTGTTGCCGGGCACGCGCAGCATGTCGCCGAAGGAATAAACGGCAGCAGTTTGTGCTATATTTGCCAGTTTATCAATAAAACTGCTGCTGGTTACACATACCGGGCAACCGGGACCGGACAAGAAGTTAATTTCATCTTGCAAAAGCGAGGGAAAACCATTGCGGTGAATAGCGGTAGTATGCGTACCGCAGACTTCCATGACGGTAATACGTCGTCCAAGTTTTTCAATGTTGCGTTTGATCTGATTAATCATAGCTTAGAGTTTCCAATTCTCGGAGTACGGCCTCAATTTCTGCCGCAGCTTCCGGAGTAAGCTTTTCCAGCGCCACGCCCGCGTGCACAAGGACATATTCACCGGGTGAAACGTCTTCCAAAAGCGCAATACTAACAGCAGTCCGTATTCCTCGGCATTCGATCTGAGCGCATTTCAGGTCAGGCACAAGGCCGGTGACTTTGGCAGGATATCCGACGCACATGGCTTTTTTCTCCTTTCCTTAGGCGGAGTGCGTTTTAGTCAGGAAGGTCAACAGATTCAACGTAAAACTCCCGGCCGTTTTTTATGAGTTCGCCGGGTTCGCCACACTCGGGACAAACCCAGGCATTGGCGCCATGAAATTCACTTTGGCAATGACGGCAAAGGCGGGATACCGGCTGCGGGACGATATGGAGTATCGCCCCTTCGGCCGCTGTATCCCGCGCCAAGACATCGAAGTAAAACTCAACTGACTCAGACACAATACCGGTCAGCTCTCCGACAACTACCGTAATTCTATTAATTACCGGAGATTGATGTTGTTTGGCAGTTTCGCAGGCAATGCGAATGATTTCCTCAGTTACGTAGTACTCGTGCATTAGCGGCTGCCTCATTTCTTGCTATGGTCGGGAGAGGGCGGAACCTGCCGCCAGGCGGCAAGCTGGCTGATAATCTCTTCAGCAATGATCTCTGTCATCGGCGCTACAGTGGACGAAAGTTCACAACCCAACTCGAGCGAAGCGGGCTGCACCCCTAAAACGACAATTTCGGCAATCGGTTTTTGCTGAATATCCAGCATAGCCAATACTTCCTTAATGCCAAGCTGATGCATAGACACTTTTTGGCGGTAGTAGGTTTTTACCTCGTCGCCGGCAAAACGATATTTGGCGCCGGGTGGTTTGTCGCCGTTAATTGCGTCGATAATAATCAGCTTGTCGGCACCATGCAGAAAGCGCAGCAGTTCGTAGCCCATTGTTCCGCCGTCAATTATTTCAACGCCAGGAGGGATTTTGTATTTTGAGAGTAACATTTCTACCACTTTAACGCCAAATCCTTCATCTGATAACAGCAAGTTGCCAATTCCAAGAACAATTACCTTCTCCATTAGTGTAAATCCCTTATATCATGCGGCTGATGGTCAAAAAACTTTGCTCCGGAAATCATGCTGGACGCTTCTCCCACTTTTTCCATGAGGTCGGTGCGAATTACCATATAGAGATGGACTATGGCAAATAATACAATCATCCACGAGACATAATGGTGGATCTGATGAACAATACGCTCATCAAAAAACATAAAATTGATTGGACCGAACACTTTTGCCAGCCAACTGTTTGGATTAACCATGGAATACATAGCAAAGCCGGTGGAAAATTGAATAGCCAGCAGGCAGTAAAAAGCAAGGTAAGAGACACGGGCTAATGGATTGCGCAGATAGAGGCGATGTTCCCGCTTTAGGAAAAGATAGTGCCGGATGGTTTCAAACATGCCCTCCCAGCAGAAATGGTCAAAGCGGGGCAGCAAACGGT
>JAOACF010000092.1 GCA_026417995.1 Negativicutes bacterium | reverse complement strand
GTCTCGTGGGCTCGGAGATGTGTATAAGAGACAGTCTACCATGTACAGTTCGACAATAAAATAACGGATAAAAAAGGCAAGTACAACCGCGATCAGTATGGAAATAATCCAATCTTTGATTTCTTCGCCCAGACTTGTACTGCTCAAGGGCGATCCCTCCTTTGGATGAAGAAAAAGGGACTGCTGACAGTCCCAAGTGTTCTAGCGTTTTTCGCGAATTCTAGCCGCTTTACCGGTGAGGTTCCGCAGGTAGTACAGCTTAGCTCGACGCACAATGCCTCTTCGTACAACATCAATTTTTTCGATGCGTGGCGAATGCAGCGGGAATGTGCGTTCCACGCCTACATTGTAGGATACGCGCCTTACCGTGAAGGTTTCGCGCACGCCGCCGCTTTTGCGGTTGATGACAACGCCTTCGAATACCTGAATCCGCTCGCGATTACCTTCAACAACCTTTACGTGAACGCGAACAGTATCTCCAGGTTTAAACGACGGAATGTCAGTACGAAGCTGTTCTTGTTCTAATACCTTAATAATATCCATAAGAGATCCTCCTTATACTAGACGTTCATACCGGTGCTCACCCCGTGTAGAGGACCGTCCGTTTTACACGAAAAAAATTATATCATACGAAGTAGGAAAACACAAGGAAATTGGCTATTTTGTCCACCAGGGCTCGCCCAGCAGACGATCGAGAATAATGGCGACCGCCGCACGTACCGGCAGGGGGTTGTATTCGCCACCCCCGTAGATAGGTTCTAAGATGTAATCAAACTGATTCATGACCGACTGCTCGATTCCCCAACCTGTCCCAAACAGAAGCAGCAACGGCTGTTCGTCTGTCAGCGCCTTTTCGCGCAGGAACTGGTAAGATACGGAATTGGGATAGGTCCGGGCGTCAGTTGTGACAATAAGCGGCGCTTTTCCTTCCGCTATCTCGATTTCCGCGCGGGCGGCCTCGATGTCGGGCAGTAGCCTAACAATTTGGAAGGCTTCTTTGCGGTCAGGGTTGTAATGGCTGCCAAATCCCTCGCGCCAGTACTCCATAATCTCCCGGACCAAGCCAGCCTGGCTTTCCAGCGGGTGAATAATAAAGTAAGCGACAATATTATAAGTTCGGGCCGTGCGGGCGATGTCATGCACGTCGAAGTTGGTGACGGCGGTGGTGATTACAGATCCTTGTCGGTTATAGATCGGATAGTGCACCAGACCGATATATACTCGCGGCATTTTATTCTCCCTGGCTTTCATTGATGATTTCCGCCATTAGTTTCTGGTCTTCCTTAGTTAAGGGATAGTGCGCCAGCAGATCCGGCCGACGCTCTAAGGTATTGCGCAGCGCTTCTTTCCGCCGCCAGCGGGCAATCTTAGCGTGGTCGCCTGAAAGCAGCACTTCCGGTACGGTATGGCCGCGAAACTCACGCGGACGCGTATATTGGGGATATTCTAAGAGCCCATGATAGAACGAGTCACAGTGCGCACCGTCACTTGCGCCCAGGACTCCAGGCAACATGCGGGCAACGGCGTCAATAATCACCATTGCCGGGAGTTCGCCGCCTGTCAGTACAAAATCGCCAATTGAAACGGCTTCATCGGCTAAATGCAGGCGGACGCGGTCATCAATTCCTTCGTAGTGGCCACAGATGAAAACAAGATGGTCATAGCCTGCAAGCTCTTTCGCTTTTTTCTGGTCAAAACGCACGCCACCGGGACACATTAACAAAATCCGCCGGTTTTGGGCAGCTCCAGCCTCCAGGCAATGCTCAACCGCCAAAAAGATGGGTTCAGCTTTCATGATCATGCCGCTACCGCCCCCAAACGGGGTATCGTCAACAATATGATGCTTATCGAAGGTAAAGTCTCGGGGATTGGTCACAGCAATCACCAATATACCGGCGTCCTGCGCCCGTTTCAGAATACTGTGATTGAACGGACCAGCGAACATTTCCGGAAACAGCGAGATAATGTCGATGCGCATGACTACTCCCACTCCTCTAAAAGTTCGACCGTCATCCGCCCCGCCGCAAGGTCAATGGTTTTAACCACCTTTTTCAGCGCGGGAATGAGAACGGGCTTGGCACCATCTTTTTCAGCGACATACACATCATTGCTGCCTGTCACCAGTATGTCCGTTACCTTACCCAAGAATTCCCCGGCGGTCGTGTAAACCTCAAGGCCAATGATATCGAAGTGAAAATAATGACCTTCAGGCAATTTTACCAAATCCTCGCGGGGCACCTTGATAAGGCGGTTGCGCAGCTTCTCAGCGTCATTCATCGAATCATAGCCGCGAAATTTTAACAGCACAAACTGTTTATGAAACTTAACGCCTTCGACGTCCAGCATTAAACCATCATCGAAATATACCTTTTTAAGCGCTTGAAACCGTTCGGGGAAATCACTCAGAGGAACAACACGAACATCACCCCGCACGCCGTGCGGGGCGACAATTTTGCCAATGGTGAACAGTTCGCGCTGCATAATTAGCTGCGAAAGGCAATAATTTTGCCGTCTTCCAGCAAAATCTCGGTGCCCATAATTTTATGCAGGTCATCGCCAACAGTAACGGTTACAAGCCGTTCCATTGTTCCTTGAGTGATTTCGGAGCCGATTTCGAGTTGGGCGGTTTCTTTCAACCGCTCCAGCATATGGTTTTTAAAGTCCAGCCGCTTCTGCTTTTCCGCGTCAATCTGCTGGCGAAGCACCACCAGACCTTGAGCGTCTTGCTTTGCCTGCTCAGCAAGCAACCGTTTGGCATGGAATTCGATCTGCTGCAGTTCCATATCGGCTTTTTTTATTCCGTCCTGAATTTCAGCAGCCAGATTCTTTTTCAGTTCTTCGGTGACTTTGGCTTTAATTGTGACCGGACATTTTAAAGTAATGCTATCCATGGAGTGCTCCTTTTTACACGATTTCCACCATTACTTTTTTGTTCTCGCGGGTAGCGGCGGCTTTGACGACAGTTCTGAGCGCTTTGGCGATCCGACCCTGCTTCCCGATTATTTTGCCCATATCTTCGGGAGATACTCGTAGTTCATAGATCGTCGCTCCATTATCTTCAATTGCCTTGACGCTTACCTGATCCGGGTTAGTCACCAGGGATTTGGCGATAACTTCTACCAATTCTTTCATTGCTGGTTACGCCTCTTTCTGGGAGCGCTTTAACTCATCCCACTTTTTGGAAATACCGGTTTTATTGAATAGAGTTTTTACGGTATCAGTAGGTTGCGCACCTTTTTTCAACCACTCAATTGCTTTATCCTCGTCAATCTTGATAACAGCAGGCTCGGTGGTGGAATCATAGTGTCCCAGAGTTTCGATGGAACGACCGTCGCGCGGGGAGCGGGAATCAGCCACTACAACGCGATAGAACGGGTTCTTTTTAGCGCCCATACGCTTCAAACGAATTTTAACCGCCATAACAAATCACCTCCTTCATAGAATATCTTTTCCTAAAACTTAATGCATGAAAGGCAGTTTAAAACCACTTGGTTTTTTGCCGCTTTTTTGCATTTCCTGCAGGCGTTTCATCATTTTTCGGGCTTCGACGAACTGTTTTAACAGGCGGTTGACATCCTGCACTCTAGTGCCGCTGCCTATGGCAATGCGCTTTCGTCGGCTGCCATTGATGATTGATGGATCGCGCCGCTCCTTCTTGGTCATGGAACAAATGATGGCTTCGGTACGCTTTAGTTCTTTCTCATCAAACTCGGCTCCCTGAAGCTTCTTTTGGAGGCTACCCATGCCGGGTATCATGCCCAAGATCTGGTCTAGCGGTCCCAACTTGCGCACCTGGCGCAATTGTTCAAGAAAATCGTCCAGGGTGAAATCTTCTTTGCGGAGCTTCCTCTCCATCTCCTTGGCTTGTTCCAAATCGATGGAATTCTGCGCCTTTTCAATTAAGCTCATGACGTCGCCCATGCCGAGGATGCGGGATGCCATGCGGTCAGGATGGAATGGCTCAAGCGCGTCGAGTTTTTCTCCCATGCCGGCAAATTTAATCGGGCGCCCCGTTACGGCGCGAATCGAGAGGGCAGCGCCGCCACGAGCGTCACCGTCGAGCTTAGTGAGAATTACACCGTCCAGGCCCAGTTCGTTGTTAAACGTTTCAGCGACAGTCACAGCATCCTGGCCGGTCATGGCATCGGCAACGAATAAAATCTCATGAGGTTTGACGGTTTGTTTGATATTCCTTAGCTCAGCCATCAGTTCTTCATTGATATGAAGACGTCCGGCAGTATCGATAATCACAGTA
The DNA here is from genome assembly GCA_026417995.1 of Negativicutes bacterium. GTDB lineage: Bacteria > Bacillota > Negativicutes > Sporomusales > JAOACF01 > JAOACF01. Next base: position 6,926 of record JAOACF010000092.1, on the reverse strand, counting down.
TCACGCGCATGCGATAAGGCGTAGTCAGCAGCTGCTTTAGCGATTTGCACCGGATTTTTATTGTCTTCCTGCACATAGACGGGAATCTCCAGCTTTTCTCCCAGCACCTGCAATTGCTTAATCGCGGCCGGGCGGTACACATCAGCGGCTACCAGCAGCGGACGTTTGCCCTGCCGCTTAAGCAGGTTGGCCAGTTTTCCCGCGGTGGTGGTTTTGCCGGCGCCCTGAAGACCAACCAGCATGATAATGGTCGGCGGCCGTGATGAAACGGTAATACGGCTTTGTGTAGCGCCCATGAGCGTGGTCAGCTCATCGTGCACAATTTTTATCACGTGCTGCGCCGGTGTTAAACTCTGCAGCACCTCTTGTCCTATAGCCCGTTCTTTGACCCTGGCGATAAAATCCTTAACAACCCGGAAATTGACATCGGCTTCCAAGAGGGCGAGACGAACGTCGCGCAGTGCCTCAGTAACATCAGTCTCCGACAATTTTCCTTTGCCCCGGAGCTTCTTAAAGGTCTGCTGCAATTTTTCGGATAAACCTTCAAAAACCATGCTGCGACCTCCTTTATTGATCGGTAAGCGCTTCCAAAATACGTTCCGCGTGCTGAATTTCCGGCAGAATCCTGATGGCTTGCGGCAACTGCTGCAGAGCGGCCAACGCTTCGGCCATGCGAGCCTTATTTTGCTGATGTCGCTCGACCAGGCTGAGGCGGCGCTCATATCCCTCAAGAATGTGTTCCGCTCGGCGAAGGTTATCGTGAACGGCTTGGCGCGAAACCTTAAGTTCATCGGCAATCTCGGATAACGACAAGTCATTGAGATAATGCATCTCAATCTGTTGGCGCTGCTTATCAGTAAGCAGCGCCCCGTAAAAATCATAGAGCATTCCGATGCGAAGCAGTTTGTCCAGCATGTGGGTCATAAATTCACCAACCATTCACGCTATCTCATTATAAAAAATATAAGAAGCAGTGTCAAGTTATTTTACTTGTCACCAAACAACGCTTCGGCAAAATCTTCCGCCTGGAAAGGACGCAGGTCATTCATACCTTCGCCTACACCGATCCATTTTACCGGCAGTCCCAGTTCATGCTTGATCGCTACCACCACGCCGCCTTTAGCTGTGCCATCCAGTTTGGTCAATACTACGCCTGTGACATTGGTGGCTTCGCCAAACAGCTTAGCCTGGTTGATGGCATTCTGCCCGGTAGTTGCGTCCAGTACTAGCAGCGTTTCATGCGGTGCGCCGGGAATCTCCCTGCCGATCACACGATGAATTTTTTTCAGTTCTTCCATCAGGTTAGATTTGGTATGTAGGCGTCCTGCGGTATCGATAATCAGCCGATCAACCTTGCGCGCTTTGGCAGCTTGTACGGCGTCAAAGGCGACAGCCGCCGGGTCGGCACCTTCAGTATGCTTAATCAATTCGCTGCCGGTGCGCCGCGCCCAGATTTCCAGTTGTTCAATTGCTGCCGCGCGAAAGGTGTCGCCTGCCGCTACCAGCACCTTTTCGCCGTTTTCTTTGTAGTAATGGCTGAGCTTGCCGATGGTGGTAGTTTTGCCGACGCCATTAACACCGACAATCATCATGACCTGCGGACCCGCTGCAGCGCTAGGCAAAGATGCATCGTTCGTTAAAATCTCCCGAATGCGGTTTTTCAGGAAAGGACGAAGGTCTTCCGGCGAATTAATTGACCGGTTTTTGATACCCTGCCTAACATCACTCATCAAACGGTTGGTTGTTGGTACGCCAACGTCGGCGGTCAGGAGCAACGCCTCCAGATCATCGAGGAATTCATCGTCGATTTCAGCGTAACCGATAATCAACTGCTCGATTTTTTCAGTAAAACCTTTACGCGTCTTTTCCAGCCCTTTTTTTAATGAATCAAAAAATCCCATGATGTCCTCCGTTCATTAACCGGCTTTATCCATAAACCTAACTGACAACAATTTGGAAACGCCGGATTCTTCCATTGTAATGCCAATCATCACATCAGCGACTTCCATGGTGCCTTTGCGATGTGTTACTACAATAAACTGGGTGCTCTTGGCATACTCCCGCAGGAAATCGCTGAAACGCTGAACATTAGCCTCATCAAGCGCGGCGTCAATTTCATCTACCACGCTGAAAGGCGCTGGCCGGTAGGTTAAAAAGGCGAACAGCAACGCGATTACCGTTAGAGCGCGCTCGCCGCCGGACAGCAGCGCCAGATTTTGCTGTTTTTTGCCGGGAGGCTGCACGAAAATTTCTATGCCGCTTTCGAGGATATTAGCAGGCTCGAGCAGTTGGAGCCATGCTTGGCCGCCGCCAAACAGGCGAACAAAGGTATCCTGAAAATAGCCGTTGATCGTCTCAAAAGCCGTTTTGAACTGTTTAGACATGGTCGCGTCAATGTCAGCGATAATAGAAGCAAGGTAATCTTTGGCGGCGACAAGATCCGCCGATTGGGAAATGAGAAAGTCGTATCGATCTTTCTGACGGGCATATTCATCAATGGCCGAGGGATTAACCGGACCGAGCTGATGAATGGCCGCTTCCAGACGATAAATGATAGAGCTTAACTCTTCCGTACTTTCCGGACGCTTGATCGCTGCCGCCTTTTCACGGTCGAGACTGTAACGCTCGCGCAGTTGCTCGAGGCTATAGGTCAATTCATATCTATATTGTGTGGCCTCTAATTCCATCTCATGCAGGCGGGATTGCGCCCCTTGGACTTTTCGCCTGAGTTCTTTTGCTTCGCGGTCAATTTTCTGTACATCGGCAAGTAAGTTCAGCTTCAGGTTAGTTAGCTTGTCCCGTTCGATTGCCAGACGTTCCCGCGCGCCGGCCAATTCGGCACGTAGCGTCTCTTCCGCACTGAGTTCCGCGATGGTAGCGGCTTTAGCCTGTTCGGCCTGCTGTTGTTCGACCTGATAGCGGTGAATTTGAGCATCCTTTACTGCCAGTTCTTGTACGAGCTTTGCCGCCTCTGCCGTGAGGCCGTGCAGTTGCTGGCGAAGCGAAGATTGGCGAATATGTTCATCGGTTATGGCTTTAGTCAGATTGTCGCGTTTCGCTTTCCATTCCTTTAAGGATTGCTGCATGTCCTGTAACCGGGTTTTACGTTCTATCCCGGCGCTTTCCAGTTTGGCGATAGTATCGGCAGTTTCGATCAGCTTCTTACGCAAGGCAGCTTCATCGCTGGCCAAGCTTTCGATTTCAGCGGCTAATGTCGCGAGCGCCATGTTGATGCGCCTTCGGTCGGCATGCAGTTTTTCCAGCCGCAGCGCTGTCTCAGCCGCTTTTATATCAAATGCTTGCTTCTGTTTACTTAAGGTAGCGGCAAACTCTTCATTGCGCGACAGTTCTTCATGGTGTGCCGTCAGCACGGACTGGATCGCGGCATATTCCCGCCGTTTTTCCGCCAGCGACTGGCGCAGGGCTTCAATTTCATTGGCACGGCTCAAAATACTGGCTTCCCGCCGCGAGATGCTGCCTCCGGTTATTGAACCGCCGGGATTTAAGAGTTCGCCGTCCAAGGTGACGATCTTGAGCGAAAAGGAGTTCTGCTTGGCGATGCGTAACGCATCGTCTATTGTTCTGACGACAATCGTACGGCCAAGTAGCGAATCAATAACATGCTGATACCTCGCCTCGCAGCGCACCAATGTGGAAGCCAAGCCGATGGCACCGCTGGCTTTGGCTGCAGCCGTTTCATAATCGCGCGGCCTAAGCGGCCTGATTGCGGTTAGTGGCAGAAAGGTGCAACGGCCCAACTTGTGCTGCTTTAAAAATTCGATAGCCTGCTTGGCAATTTTGTCATTTTCCGTAACAATATGCTGCAACGCACCGCCCAAGGCGATTTCTACCGCTGTCACATATTCATCCGATACGGTAATAAGTTGGGCGACCGCACCGCATATGCCGCTGTCCCAGGTTTGTCCGCTCTTAAGGATGCTCTTAACGCTACGCCCAAAACCTTCGTATTCCTCCTGCATGGCTGTCAGCACATTGAGGCGTGAAGACAATGTCTCAGTTTCTTTTAAGAGCTGGGTTTCTTGAACAACAAGCTGCTGGATACGCGCCTGAATCGCTCCTTTTTTGCTTTCAGCTATTGCTAACTGCTTAAGGGCAGCTTGGAGTTCATTGTTGCACAAGGCATTTTCGGCTTCTAGGGACGCGAGTGCGCTGTCGGCGCTCGCCAATTGTTCGGCGTATGCCTGACGCTCCTTTTCCAGCGATAGACTTCTTGCTTTGTGGGAAGCAAGGTCCCGTTCGGCCGTGCGATAATTGTTCCTCTCGGTGACAAGGTCCTGCATATGACTAAAAACCTGTTCGTTACCGTCATTAATGTCGTTTTCCAGATACGAAATTGTGGCCTGCATATTTTCGTCTTGCTCGACCAGGGTGCCTAAAATAGCTGAACAGTCTTGTTCCTGCTGCTCAAGTTGCACCCGAACGGTATGAAGGGATGCTTGCTTTTCGGCAATTTCTTGTTTGGCCGCTTCTTGGGCGGCTATTTCCTGCGAAAGTCGTTCGATGTCACGCTGGTACTGGGCAATCCGTTCCTTCAACAAGGCAAGCTTGCCGTCGCTGCGCTCCATGTCGGTAGCTTTTTGATTAAGCTGTCTGAGCGTCTCGCTTAACTCTTCTTCGTGCTGCTTGAGTTCTTGCGTGAGACGTTCGCGCTCCGTCTCAATGAGTGTTAACCGGGTTGATGCATTAAGCTCGGCTTCCGTAAGTGCCGATTTTTCCTGTTCCAGACTACTTAGCATAGCCTCGGCCTTTTCGAGTTTGCGCAGCAGCAATGTAGCTTGACAAGCCGTCAGTTCCTGACGCAAGTCATTATATTGGGCAGTTCTCCCGGCGCTTTCAGCCAAAGGAGCAAGCTGCGACTCGATTTCAGATGTCAGATCCTGCACACGAGTTAGGTTGTGCGTTGTTTCTTCCAGTTTCCGCAGCGCGTCTCGTTTACGCTGCTTGTATTTAGTTATGCCGGCAGCTTCTTCAAACATTAAGCGCCGTTCTTCCGGCTTGGCGTTTAACAGTTCATCAATTTTATTTTGACCGATCACTGTCATAGAATCACGGCCTAAACCGGTATCAGCCAGAAGATCGTGGATATCTTTGAGACGGCAGGGAGTTTTGTTAATGAAATACTCGCTTTCGCCTGTGCGAAAAGCCCGCCGAGTAATAATAACCTCGCTAAATGCAATCGGCAGAAGTCCATCGCTGTTATCAAAAATCAGCGAAACTTCGGCAACGCCCAACGGGCGGCGTTTCGAACTGCCCGCAAAAATAACGTCTTCTGTTTTTGTTCCCCGCAGCGTGCGGATACTTTGTTCTCCCAGCGCCCAGCGAATCGCGTCGGAAACGTTGCTTTTGCCGCTGCCGTTTGGGCCGACAATGGCAGTAACACCGGGTCCAAATTCAATTTCGCATCTATCGGCAAAGGATTTGAAACCATATATCTCAATTTTGCGAAGCAGCATGTTTATACCACCTTACGCTATTTATAACAATCAAAATTTTAACACGATGGGAACTGATAATACAACAAATAACCAATATATGCGCGAATAAATGTGTGATACGCAAAAAAAAAACGCAAAAAAAACCCGCCGGCGCGGGTTTTTAAGTTTTAGCGAGGTTCGACGATAAAGCGGATGGCTGTACGCTCTTCGCCATCAATGGCAATTTCCGCAAACGCCGGAATGGTAACCAAATCAATACCGTTAGGAGCTACAAACCCCCGTGAAATGGCAATAGCCTTAATGGCCTGATTTACCGCCCCTGCCCCTACCGCCTGAACTTCGGCGGACCCCTTTTCTCTGAGTACAGCAGCAAGAGCACCTGCAACCGATTTAGGGTTTGATTGTGCGGATACTTTAAGCACTTCCATTACAAAAAACCTCCTCTGGCCAGGGCATTTAATTACAATACAAAGGTATTCCGCACATTTCCTAAAAATTCCTGCTTTGTAAATATTTAAATATAAATTATCATACCCCTGTTAACAACAAAATTTTGCCCTCGGATTATGGCCTCCACGCTACCGACCGGAATGTCCGTTTCGGCAAAATCGATGTGTCGTATTGTCGGAAAGGTTTCCTGCCATTTGCGAGTGTTGGAATTTAGTATGCCCCGTACTTTTGAATGATCTTTAGGGTTATGGCGCAGGAAGACTTCTGTATCCTGACGGTGCGTAAACAAATGCGCGAGCATCAGATAAAAAATATGGGCATCTACCATCTCGCCGAAGGCCGGATGATACGGGCCGGCGAGGACAGATCCCGGCCTATCCAAAAAGTCGCTGGCCTGAAGCCCGGTGCGGATTACCGGAATGCCATGACGGTCTTCCATAAAAATTTTGAGAAAGGCACAGCGGGCAACTGCGGCATCCAGATCCAAAGGCTGATAAACGCCTGAGCGATATAGCCTGGCCAGCGGCGTATCAGCAATGACGAGCGTAGGATAAATGCGGATAAAATCCGGCATTAGCCTTACAACTGCTTGGGCTGAACAAATTAGACTTAACCAGTCTTCGCCCGGCAAGCCGACCATAAGCTGTAGGCCACATGATAGCGACATAGCCTTAATGATGCCGACAGCCTTTGCGATATCCTCGCGGCGATGCCCTCGCTCCGCTTTTTCCAGGACGCAATTATCGAGCGACTGCGCCCCTAACTCTATTGTCTGAACCCCCCACTGCTTCAAGCGACTAACTATGGCGGCGTCAATATAATCAGGCCGGGTAGAAATCCGGATGGCGCGCACCTGTCCTGACCGAAGCCGTTCATGCACAGGGTTTAGCAGCGCCTCCTGCTCCTCCTCCGGCAGAGCGGTAAAGCTGCCGCCATAAAAGGCAACTTCGCAGGCGGTGCTACGGCTTTTTTGTAAGGCAACATCAATGATTTCGGCAACATCAGCCGGTGTTATAGTAG
>JAOACF010000091.1 GCA_026417995.1 Negativicutes bacterium | reverse complement strand
CTCTTTGATAAGATGGGCGAGCTCGGGTTTACCAGCATCTGTTTTCCGGAGCAGTATGGCGGCGTTGGCGGCGATTATCTAAGCTATATTCTCGCCGTTGAGGAAATGTCCAAAGTCGATGACGGCATGGGCGTTGCCCTGTCGGCGTCAGTATCGCTTTGCGCCTGGCCGATCTATGCGTTTGGCACAGAGGAGCAAAAGCAGAAGTATCTGGTGCCGCTGGTGGAAGGCAGCAAGCTGGGCGCCTTTGGCCTTACCGAGGCGAATGCCGGCACTGACGCCGCCGCGCAGCAGACTGTCGCCGTGGCCGACGGCGACCATTACGTGCTCAACGGCAGCAAGATGTTTATTACCAATGCCGGCGAGGCGGAGGTCTATGTTGTTTTTGCCATGACGGACAAGGCGAAGGGCGTAAAAGGAATAACCGCTTTCATCGTCGAGAAAGGCATGCCCGGCTTTACGTTTGGTAAAAAAGAACATAAGCTAGGTATTCGCTCTTCCCAAACCATGGAGCTTATTTTCCAGGATGTGAGAGTGCCGAAAGCAAACGTGCTGGGCAAAGAGGGCGAAGGCTTCAAAATCGCGATGAGCACTCTGGACGGCGGCCGTATCGGCATTGCGGCGCAAGCGTTGGGAATTGCCCAAGCCGCGCTGGATCATGCCGTCAGATATTCCAAAGAGCGCGTCCAGTTCGGCAAACCAATCGCCGCGAATCAGGCTATTGCCTTTATGCTGGCGGATATGGCCACGAAAGTGGAAGCGGCGCGCCTCTTAACTTACCGGGCGGCTTACCTGAAAGATCAGGGCTTGCCTTATGCGAAGGAAGCAGCTATGGCCAAGATGTACGCCAGCGACGCCGCAATGGCGGTAACTACTGATGCCGTGCAAATCTTCGGCGGTTATGGCTACAGCCGGGAATATCCGGTTGAACGCCTGATGCGCAATGCTAAAATTACGCAGATCTATGAGGGTACCAATCAGGTCCAGCGCATGGTCATTTCCGGCACCCTTCTGCGGTAACAAAAAACAAGCCAGACATGGGGATAATCGTAATGATTATCTCCATGTCTATTTTTTTAGACGGATAAAAGAGGTATTTGACAGGATGGCGTCTAACTTTATAAACTATCCTGATTTGGTGGAGGTTTATGATGCAGGTACGAGATTTAATGAAGCCGATACGCGCTATGTTCACGCCGGAAATGACGCTCAAAGAAGCTGCCGCCATTATTTGCGAGCAGGGGATTGACGGCGCGGTTGTCAAGGATGATCAGGGGCGTCTTGCGGGCATTATCACCAAATCGCATCTTGTCAAAGCAATCGGCGACGGCGGCGTGGAAACCACCCGGGTGGGGCAGGCCATGACCCGTAAAGTATTTGTATTGTCTGACGCTATGCCTATTGTAAGTCTTCAGAACCGTAATGAAATTTATAAATACAGCTTGTATCCCGTCGTTGATGACCACGGAAATTTATGCGGCATAATCAGCCGCACCGACCTGGTGAAATACCTTTCCGATCGGTCGCTTTTTTTGGCAGGAGAGCTGCGGGCCATTCTCAATTCGCTGCATAGCGGGGTGATAGCCGTTAACAAAGATGGCGTGGTTGTGCTCTTTAACCACGAAGCCGAACGGCTGACAAATATGAGCGCCGCCAATGCGCTTGGCCTGCCGGTGGAGCAGGTGCTTCCCGATAGCGGCTTAATGCGGGTGCTGCGCACCGGCGTCGCTGAACTGAATCAGAAACAGCACATCGGCAACTGCCAGATCATTACCAATCGCACGCCGATTAAGCAGGGAGCGGCGACAGTGGGCGCCGTCGCTATCTTCCAGGATATTACTCAACTGGCCACAGTGGCAGCAGAGCTGGAAGATGTAAAGAGTTTAAAGAGTACGCTGGAGTCGGCAATGGAAAGCATTTTTGAATGCATAGTAGTTGTCGATAAAGACGGCTTTATTACCATGCTGAACAGGGCTTACTGCGAATTTCTCGGCGTAGAGGCAAAGGATGTGATCGGCAAGCATGTAACCGAGGTTATCGAGAACACGCGCATGCATATTGTTGCCCAGACAGGCAAGCCGGAGGTCGCCGAGATCCAGCAAATCCGCGGTCGCAATACGGTGGTTACCCGGATACCCATTGTTAGGGACGGAGAGACGGTAGGCGCTGTCGGCAAGGTCATGTTCAAGGATATTAAAGACCTTAAGATTATGGCAACCAAGTTCAGCCGTCTGCAATCCGAATTGGAATATTACAAGGAGGAACTGCGCAAAATCCAGGGGGGGCACTATACCTTAGACAGTATCGTCGGTGTCAGCGAAAAAATCGAATGGCTGAAATCGGTTGCGCTAAAAGCCGCCCGCGGCAACTCTACCGTGCTGGTACTTGGCGAAAGCGGCACCGGCAAGGAACTGTTCGCGCATGCTATCCATAATGCCAGCCTGCGCCGGCACGGGCCTTTCATTAAGGTGAACTGCGCTGCGATGCCGGAAAACCTCCTGGAGTCCGAGCTGTTTGGCTATGAAGAAGGGGCGTTTACCGGGGCGCGCAAAGGCGGCAAACCCGGCAAATTCGAATTGGCCAATGGCGGTACAATCTTTCTCGACGAAATCGGCGATATGACGCTGGCGATGCAGGCCAAGCTGTTAAGGGTGCTGCAAGAACGGGAAATCGATCGTGTCGGCGGTACTAAGAGCGTAAAGGTTGACGTGCGGGTAATTGCCGCGACCAACCGCGACCTGGAAGCCATGATCGAACGGGGGGAATTCCGCCAGGATCTGTATTACCGGCTGAATGTCATCACCCTTCACATCCCACCGCTGCGTGAACGCAAAGAAGACATTCCGGAACTGGGGAAAGCGTTGCTGGCCAAAATCAGCGCCCAGCTCGGCTGTCAAATCGAGGGTATTGCGCCGGAAACAATGGAACTGCTGCTTACCTACCCGTGGCCGGGGAATATCCGGGAAATGGAGAATGTACTCGAGCGCGCCGTAAACTTAATTGATGATGAAACATATATCCTGCCGGAGCACCTGCCGCCCGGGCTGCGGAAACTCTACAAGCCGCGGGCGGAAATCTCACTGGAGGCCGGCCGCGACTTGAATGAGATGATGTTCGAGGCGGAGAAGCAGGCTCTTTTAAAGGCGCTGGAAGCCGCCGGCGGCAACCGCAGCAAAGCGGCGAAATTGCTTGGCATTCACCGGTCGGGGCTGTATCAGAAGATGCAGAAGTATAACATCCGGTGAAGTGAGGGCCAAGGAAAAGGGTTAGCGGCAAGAGATAAAGAATATAAATTAGCATAAGTCAATATTTAGCGGAGGATATTGGGAATATGAAAGTGCTGGGTATTAACGGAAGTCCGCGCAAGGACGGCAACACGGCCATTCTGATAAAAACAGTGTTCGCCGAACTGGAGAAACAAGGGATTAAAACCGAACTTATCCAGTTGGCCGGCCGGCCGGTTCGCGGCTGCATGGCCTGTTACGGCTGTTTCCAAAACAAAGACGGGCAATGTGTGCTAAAAAACGATATTGTGAATGAGTGTATCGCTAAGATCAAGGAAGCTGACGGCGTTATTTTGGGCTCGCCGACGTACTTCACCGGCGTCACCGCCGAGATGAAAGCATTGATTGATCGCGTCGGTTTTGTTGCCAGGGCAAATGATTATATGTTCAAATACAAGGTGGGTGCGGCTGTCATGGCCGTACGGCGCGGCGGCGCCATCCATGCTTTTGACACCATGAACCATTTCCTGCATTACAACCAGATGTTCATGGTGGGAGCAACTTATTGGAACATGGTCTATGGCCGTGATATCGGCGAAGTGGAGAAAGACGAAGAAGGCATGAATAACATGCGCGCGCTGGGGGAAAATATGGCGTGGCTGCTCAAGAAAATTAAAGCTTAGCTTTTTCGCGCCAAGAAACTCTCTTGGCGTTTTTTTGTGGCAATCAAGGCAAGCTAAGACGGGGTATTATTTTAAGCGAAAAGAGGTACTCTATGCGCGCCGATTTGCACATTCATACCGCCGCGTCCGACGGCTCCTGGACGGCGAGTGAACTGATTTTGAAACTCAAGACAGCCGCAATTAAACTGTTTGCCGTCACCGACCATGACAGCACAGCCAACCTGGCAGAGACGGCAGCGCTGGCTAAAGACGCCGGACTGTGCTTTATACCAGGGGTAGAGGTATGCAGTACGCTCAAAGGGCATACTTTTCATATCCTGGGATATGGCATTGATCCTGAAGCCCCAGGGTTAAAAAGGCTGCTGCGGCATAATACCGCGCTTATGGAGGAAGCGGATCAAGCGAGCATCCGGAAATTAATTGCCGCTGGGTTTCGCATTGACTATGACGAATACCTTGCTTACCAACATAATCCTGCCCGGGGAGGTTGGAAGTCGCTGAGCTTTCTGACTGATAAAGGTTTTTGCCGTGATATCAATGATTTTTTCGCTAATTTATTTACGCCGGAACGCGGCATTTGTTTCCCCGAATTTCCCGCTCCCGGCGAGGTTATAAGCGTAATCAAAGAGGCAGGCGGCGCTCCGGTGCTCGCCCATCCGGGCAGTGACTTTCATGGCCCGGCGCTGGAAGAAACGCTGACGTTTTTCGCGCGGGAGGAAATCGCCGGTATTGAATGCTTTCACCCGGGACATGATGAGCAAACCGCTCTGCGCGCTGCGGCATGGTGCAGACGGCGCGGGCTGTTAATCACCGGCGGCTCGGATTGTCATGGCGGCTTTGTCCCCGAACGACGCCTGGGCATACCTTTTATCACTGCTGCAGATTTAGAGCTTGGGGAGTTGCGTAAATTTTGTACAAGCTAATCCCGGGCAGCATGCTTTTTACAGGGATTCGGCGCACAGGCGGCGAAGTGCATATGATACAGGAAAAGCGGAGTGTTTGCGATGTGCATCATCTTGTTTGCGTATGACTGTCACCCGGACTATTGGCTGATCCTTCTGGCCAACCGGGATGAATTTTATAACCGGCTCAGTTCGCCGGCCGGCTTTTGGGACGATTGCCCTCAAGTGCTGGGCGGACGTGACCTTGAACAGGGCGGTTCCTGGCTGGGGGTTACCAAAGGCGGGCGCATTGCTGCCGTGACCAATTACCGGGATCCGCAGCAGAACATTCCTAACGCTGTATCGCGGGGGAAGCTGATCAGTGAATTTCTCTGCGGCGACGAGGGGCCGGAAGCTTATATGCGCCGGATAAACGCCGAGGCGGATCGTTATAACGGGTTTAGCTTGCTTGCAGGAGAGGCGGGTCGGCTGTGGTATTATTCCAACCGCCAGCGAACGGTAGCACCGGTGGCTCCCGGCATTCACGGCCTAAGCAATCATCTCATTGATACTCCGTGGCCCAAAGTGCGGCTGGGGGTCAAACGGCTGGAGGAAATCATGCAGCTGCCGCCGCCAGTATGGGAAGATGCCTGTTGGCAACTGTTGGCCGATAAGACGCAACCGCCTGATGCCGACTTGCCGGCAACAGGCGTCTCGCTTGCCTGGGAGCGGGTGCTGTCGCCTATCTTTATCGAAAGCCCGGACTATGGCACCCGGGCCAGCACGCTGCTTTTCATTGACCGCCGGGGCGGGGTCAGGTTTTGTGAACGCTCGCGCGATGCGGTGCATAAGTTATGGCAGCGGCGGGAATACCAGTTTAATTGGGAGGGTTAGTATGAAGATAAAACGGGTGGATACGACGATCAGCACGTATAAGCTGCAGGAATCAAAAGAATTTTATATGAAATATTTCGGTTTTCAGCTTGTCTATGAAAGCGACTGGTATATTGAATTAATCAGGCCGGATATGCCGGTGGTCGGCATCAGTTTTACTTTGGCGCAGCGTGAGCAGGGGGAAATCTTCAACGGTAAAGGGCTGATTATTTCCTTTGAAGTAGAGAACGCCGATGCCGAGTACGAGCGTCTTAAGGGAGCAGGCCTTACCATCAGGCAGGAAATGCAGGATAAGCCGTGGGGAGAACGGAGTTTTGTCGTCAATGACCCGAACGGGGTGCATGTCTACATTTACCACGCCATACCGGCCACTCCCGAATACCAAAAAATATATGATGCCTATAAATAAGCAGGCGGCAGCATGAAGCGGTATATCCTTATCTATAATCCGCAGGCCGGTGATGCCGGCTTTAAACACAGGCTGGACGAAGTCATCCATTACCTGAAACTGCAGCGCTGCGTGGTTCTGCCGATGCGAACCGCAGCCAAAGAGGATATGCGGGAGATTGTGCTGCTCGGCCGACAGCTTGCTGCCGCAGGCATTATTGTTGCCGGCGGCGACGGAACGCTGCATGAAACCGTTAATGCCATGCTCGCGACCGGTTTTGACGTGCCGGTAGGCATTATTCCCAGCGGTACCAGCAATGACTTTGCGCAAGGCCTGAATATCGGCTATGATCTTGAACGGTGCTGCCGCATCATTGCCGGCGGAAAATGGCGCAATACCGACGTCGGTAAGGTTAATGACTTATACTTCCTCAATGTAGCGAGCGCCGGTCTGTTTACGTCCGTGGCGCACAATGTGGAAACACCCCTGAAAAATACTGTCGGAAAACTGGCTTACTATCTAAAGGGCTTGGGACAACTGCCGCATTTTAATACCTACCGGATGAAGATTACTGCAGACGGACAGGTCATTGAGGATGAGGTGCTGTTCTTTTTGGTCATGAACAGCGGGATGGTAGGAAGTTTTCCCAAGCTTGCGCCGCAAGCGCGCATTGACGACGGCAAGCTTGATCTCTTAATTGTCAATAAATGCCGTATCCCCGAACTGATGGGGCTGTTTGTCAGTATCATGGCAGGCAATCATATTCAACATCGCAATGTCGCCTATCTACAAGCACAACAAATACACATCGAATGCGACAGTAGGATCGAAAGCGATCTTGACGGAGAGCGCGGCCCGCTTTTGCCGCTGTCTATTTCGACGATTGCCGGCAGAATAAAGGTTTTCTGCGAATGAACTTTCGCGCCGCTGCAAAGGAGGAACCAGATGCGCGGGCCTTCTCCTTATTTTATCTATATTGTACTTATTTTGCAGTTGGTTATCACCGGGCTCTGTCATTGCCTTTTGTTGCGAGTGTTTTCCGCTTACCGTCGCCGCTTGCCGCAGGCCGCCTACTGGACTTTTTCCCTGGCTGCTGCGACAGTTTTTTGGGTCAGCCGTTTGCTGCGGCCCCACGCCGAGTGGCTGGGCGGGACGTTCTATCCAATAGTCGGCGCCGCTTATGCTTGGACGATTGGGCAAATCGTTTTGCTGCTGCTGCTTACGGTTTGCCTGGCGGCTGCATGGCTTTGGCGGCTGGCAAGCCGCCGCCGGGGAGCGGCGCCAAACGGTCCGGATGGCATATCCCGGCGGGAGTTTATCACAACGGCAGTGGCTATTGCGCCGGCAGCAGCGCTGGGGTTTAGCGCCGGCGGCTTGCTTGCGGCGTACGGCGAACCGGAGATCAACCGCTATACCCTGGAATTGCCTGACTTTCCTCCCGCGCTGAAAGGGATAAAAATTGCGCAGCTTAGCGATGTTCATTTGGGGGCTTTCTGCGGATTGTCCCGACTGGACGCCGTTTTAGCGGCTGTGGTGCAGGAAAAGCCTGAAGCGGTGGTGATTACCGGGGATTTTATTGATGATCTTGCCTTACTTGACCCTGCCGTTGAGCGGTTATCCCGGTTGGCCGCAAGTATACCGTACGGGGTTTATTTTTGCTGGGGAAACCATGAGTACTTCCGCGATATCAATAAAATCTACGCCGCGTTGAAGGCCAGCCCGGTTGTCATTCTTGCTAACGCGAGCCATATTTTGGCGGGAGGGGACAGGCCGCTGTGCCTCTTAGGCGTTGATTATCCCTGGGCAAGGGATCGCCGCGAGCAGGAAGAAAACCGCCGGCTCTACCTGAGCAGGGCGCAGCGAAATTTGCCGGCGAATGCCTATCCAATCTTAATCAGCCATCACCCCGATTTTATTTTGGATGCCTTTGCCGCGGGCATTCCGCTCACGCTTGCCGGACATACCCATGGCGGACAGGTAGCTGTTGCCGGCAAACCTCTGCTGCCGCTTACATACCGGTTCATGCGCGGCCTTTACCGCCAGGGACGGCTAGTCGCTTATGTTCATGCCGGCACGGGGCATTGGCTGCCGTTTCGGCTGGGCTGCCCGGCCGAGATCGCCGTTTTTACTTTGCGCTAACTGCTGCTGCAGATTTCATACAGATACTTACCGATGGGAGAGGAATAATATGAACAGAATACCGTTGGGCAACACCGGTCTTATTGTATCCGAAGTGGGATTTGGCGGGATTCCCATTATCCGCCTGAGCCGGGAAGAAGCGTCCGCAGTATTGCGGCGGGCGTACGAAAAAGGAATTAATTTTTATGACACGGCAAATGCTTACCGCGACAGCGAACAAAAAATCGGCGACACATTCGCCGGCATGCGGGATCAGGTGATTTACGCCACCAAGACCATCAAGCGTGACGGCCCGGGGGCGCAGGAGCAATTGGAGAACAGTCTCCGGATGCTGCGCACCGATTATATTGACTTATATCAACTGCATCAGGTTTCCCAAGAGCGCGACTGGCAGGCAATTACCGCGCCGGGCGGAGCGCTGGAAGCCGTAGTCAAGGCAAAAGCAGAGGGCAAGATCCGGCATATCGGGGTGTCGTCCCACAGCCTCGCTATGGCTCTCAAGCTGGTTGGCAGCGGGCTTTTCAGCACCATCCAGTTTCCTTTCAATTTCATCGAGACTGCTGCCAAGGATGAATTGTTTGCTGCCGCCCGCAAGGCGGGCATGGGGATTATTGCGATGAAGCCTTTCGCCGGCGGCATGATCAGCAATGCCAAAGTGGCATTTGCCTTTCTGCGGCAGTTCCCGGGCATAATTCCCATTCCGGGATTTGATTCGGTGGCAGGTGTGGATGAGATTACCGGTTTTTACGCTGCCGACAATGCGGTCAGCGAGGAAGATCTAGCCGTCATGGAAGCTTGCCGGCAAGAACTGGGCCAGCAGTTCTGCCGCCGCTGCGAATACTGCCAGCCGTGCCCGCATGGCGTTATGATTACACCGGCTATGGGTTATGGTGTTATCGCCAAGCGGATGTCGGGGGCTGTTGCCGCAGATTTTGCGCGCATCCCGATGGAGTCCGTGCCGCGCTGCATCGACTGCGGCGCATGCCGCACCAAGTGTCCGTATGAACTGCCGATACCCGAAATGCTGAAAAAACATTATGCCCTGTTTCAAGCGCATCGCGCCGCGTTAAACAAAGCATAAAAAGCCGAGCTGCGCGGCGGAATAATCAGCTTGGCAATGCAAAATGCAGGCCGCTGACAGGTATTGCTCTAAAGTCCTGCTTATAACCGACCAATGCGAAAAATCCGCCTTTCTTTTCGAAGGGAGGCCTGTATAATTAGATATGAAATCCGATGCAAGGCCGTTACTGCGTGTAACGGGCTTCTTTTTTCCCGCCAGGAAAGTGTAAACTTTCCTCCTGGATAAGAAAACATCGGCTTTCACCGTCGGCAAAGGACGGGTGAAAGCCGTGTTTTCTTTATGGTCAAGTATTTTGGGAGGTTTGATCATGTTTTCCTTCACGGATATTCCCGGCGGCAAGGCTTACCGGCGTGTCGCCAATCTGCTGGACGTTTCCCAGTGGAAGCTCAATCCTTATCAGGTGCTGGTGCTGGGATTTGCGGCGCTGATTTTAGTCGGGGCCATTCTGCTCGCCACGCCGCTGGCTGCGGCGTCCGGCAAGCCCACACCGTTCCTCGATGCACTGTTCACGGCGACCTCGGCTGTTTGCGTTACCGGCCTCGTTGTCGTTGATACCGGTACACACTGGTCACTGTTCGGCCAGATAGTTATCATCGCGCTTATTCAGTTCGGCGGCCTGGGTATTATGGCCATGGCAACGATATTCGCCATTGTTATCGGCAAAAAAATTCAGCTCAAGGAACGGCTGCTAATGCAGGAGGCGCTGAATCAGCTTACCATGGCAGGCGTGGTCAGGCTGATGCTGTATGTGATCAAGGCGACAATCGTGATTGAGTTTATTGGCGGCACAATTTTGGCTGTGCGCTGGTATGGTGAAATGGGGCTTCGGGGCATCTATTTTGGCTACTGGCATGCCGTATCCGCTTTCTGCAACGCTGGCTTTGATTTGTTTGGCGGCTTTAGAGGGCTTACCGGCTATGTCGATGACTGGACGGTTAACCTGGTTGTCGGCGGTCTTATTATTCTCGGCGGCATTGGCTTTACCGTTCTGGCAGATGTCTGGGAGCAGCGCCGTTTCTCCGCTTTGACGCTGCATAGCAAAGTTGTTATAGCGTTATCCCTGTTCTTGATTATCGCCGGCGCCGCCGTTATATTTCTGCTGGAAGAAAATAATCCGGCTACGCTCGGGCCGCTATCCTGGCAGGGGAAGCTGCTGGGGAGCCTGTTTCAGTCGGTGACGCCGCGGACTGCGGGGTACAATACGCTTGACATCGGCAAACTGGAAGATGCGACAATCTTCTTTATTACCCTGCTGATGTTTATCGGCGCCTCGCCGACCTCGACCGGCGGCGGCATTAAAACAACAACTGTCGGCATATTGCTTGCGGCAATTTACGCCATGATTCGCGGGCGGGAGGATGCGGAAATGTTCCGGCGGCGCCTTCCGCAGCAAGTTATCTATAAAGCGTTTGCCATCACCTTTATCGCCGCCATCTTGGTGATTGTCATGACCATGCTTCTGTCTCTTTCCGAGCAGGCGCCCTTTCTTAATCTGCTCTTTGAAGTCGTATCCGCCTTTGGCACAGTAGGTTTGTCTACCGGCATAACGCCTTCGCTAACGGCGTCCGGCAAGATATATCTCATTTTTACCATGTTTGCCGGGCGGGTAGGGCCGGTTACACTGGCTTTGGCGATTGCGCTCAAAGAGCGCAAAGCCGCTGTTCGCTACCCGGAGGGCAAAGTTATTATCGGCTAATAACTATAGATCTGATAATGGCATGCACAGTAAGAATTACTGTCGTATTGCGGCAGGAAAAAAAACCGGGGTGTCGAAATGTGGTCTGGGATGGTTCTGAATTTTTTTGCAGCAGAGGCGTTTAAACTGGAGGGGACGTTATGAGTACACTGAGCGGTAGCGAAATGATCGAAATGTTTTGCAAATTGGCGCCATATCTGAATGATATCATTCCGGGCGATATTGGCGTTACTATCGTAAAGGACGGTAAATATATCTGCTATGTAC
>JAOACF010000009.1 GCA_026417995.1 Negativicutes bacterium | reverse complement strand
GGTGCAGTGCCAGCATTGTCAGGACGCACCCTGTGTGCCTGTGTGTCCGACAACTGCCTCCTACAAGCATCAGGCTACGGGAACGACCCAGATTGATAAAGACAAGTGCATGGGCTGCCGCCGCTGCCTTCCTGCCTGCCCGTATAATGCCCGCACCTATGTAGCGCAAGCCGGAATTGTTCAGTCCTGTAATCTCTGCCTGTCGCTGGTCACGCAGGGAGAACAGCCTGCCTGCGTGGCGACATGCCTGACTACAGCCCGCTACTTTGGCGATCTTGATAACCCCAAAGGGGAGTTTGCTAAACTTCTCGCAAAAGCGAAGCCGCTGCGCCCCGATTTCGGCACCAGGCCGACATTGCTTTATATCCTATAGCGCTGGGAGGGAGACTGATAATGCGAAACCTTAGTCGTCGTGAATTCCTTCGTCTCTGCGGCGCGGCTGGCGCGGCAGCAGGATTGGCCGATGTACTCAAGCCGGAGATTGCGGTAGCTTTTGCCGGCCCGGCAGCGGGAAAGCCGCCGGTGATCTGGCTGCAGGGCGGTTCCTGCAGCGGTTGTTCGGTATCGCTGTTAAACTCGGTATCGCCTAGCATTGCCGAGGTTCTCACCGGGGTAATCAGCCTTAAATTCCATCAGACACTGATGTCGGCAGCAGGCGATCAGGCGATGGATGTACTCTATGAAGCCAAGAAAAAGTATAAAGGTCAGTATGTGCTAATCGTGGAGGGAACCGTGCCTGCGGGCGCTGGGGGACGGTACGCCACTCTGGGTGAAAAGCGGGAAAAACCCGTTCCGTTTATCCGCTTGACCCAAGAACTGGCCGCCGACGCCAAGGCCGTACTGGCGGTGGGCAGTTGCGCCTCTTTCGGCGGCATCCCCGCCGGGCAGCCCAACCCTACCGACAGCCTGCCGGCAAGTAAAGTGATTAGCGGCGTTCCCATTATCAACATTCCCGGCTGTCCGTCGCATCCCGACTGGGTGCTGGGGACGGTAGTCCATCTCCTTAAATATGGCCTACCCGATCTTGATGCTCACGCCCGGCCCAAAATGTTTTTTGGCAGCTGTGTTCATGACACCTGCGGTCGCCGTAAAGATTTTGACAAGGGCAAGTTCGCCACCCGCCTGTCCGAACCGGGCTGCCTGTACAAATTGGGGTGCAAAGGGCCGCTCGCGTTTGCCGACTGTCCCACCCGCAAATTCAACGGCGGCACCAGTTGGTGCGTAGCGGCGAATTCTCCGTGCCTGGCCTGCGTCGAGCCGGAGTTTCCTGACAAGTCGGGACCATTCTTTGTACGGATGCCGGAATATGGCCCGGCGGGAACGGCAGCGCCGCAGCCGCGCGAAGTGAAATTGCTTGGGGGGGATAAATAATGCGCCGGATCGTGATTGACCCCGTCACCCGTTTAGAAGGCCATCTGAAGGTCATGGTTGAAGTCGATGCCGGTAAAGTAGTAAAAGCGGAAGTGGCCGGAACGCTATTCCGCGGGTTCGAAAAAGTGCTTGTTGGCCGCGACCCGCGCGATGCGGTATTTCTGACCCAGCGCATTTGCGGCGTATGTCCTGCCGATCACGCTACCGCCGCCGCTTTGGCGCTGGATGAAGCTTGCCAGGTGGAAGTGCCGGCTAACGGCAGGGTGCTGCGCAATCTGATGCTGGGCGGCAATTACCTGCAGTCGCATATTACCCATTTCTATCACCTTTCACTCCCGGACTATGTGGAGATGCCCGAAGTTGTTCCGTTTACGCCGCATTATACCGGTGATTTCCGATTGAGCAAAGAGGCGGGCGAAAAGCTGGCGGCGCATTATTTTGCAGCGCTTAATATCCGCCGGAAATGCCACGAATTGGTAGCGCAGTTCGGCGGCAAGATGCCGCATCTAGCCTCGATTATTGCCGGCGGAACTTCCCAAAATGCGAAAGCCGAGCGCATTGCTGCGGCCCGGCTGCTGTTGAAGGATATCAGCGGGTTTATTAATACCGTCTATGAAGATGATGTACGGTTGTTGGCATCTGTTTACAAGGATTATTTTCAGCTGGGCAAAGGATCGGGGAACCTGCTTACTTATGGCGCATTCCCGCTTGACGCGGGCGGCGGCAAAAAACTGTTTGCCCGCGGCGTATATCAAGGCGGCGCTGTTAGCGCACTCGATCCCGGTCAAATTACCGAAGATGTTTCGCACTCCTGGTATACCGCGAAATCGGGAGGGCGGCCTGCCGATTTCTCCACTCAGGCGGACGCGGACAAAGCCGGCGCCTATAGCTGGGTTAAGGCGCCGCGATACCAGGGCGGCGTCTTTGAGGTCGGGCCGCTTGCCCGCATGTGGATGAATGGGATTTACCAAAATGGCATTTCTGCGATGGACCGGATTGTTGCCCGTATGCTGGAGGCCAAATTTATGGCGGTTGCCATGGAGCGCTGGTTGGATGAGCTTGATCCCGCCGGTCCCTGTGAAACGGCAGTGGAGATACCATATGAAGCGGAAGGCGTGGGCCTTACCGAGGCGGCACGCGGCGCGCTCGGGCACTGGGTGAAAATCCGGGGCGGCCGGATTGAACGGTATGAGGCGGTTGTTCCCACAACCTGGAATGCTTCGCCGGTCGACGCTGCCGGCAAGCCGGGGGCTTTAGAGCAGGCGCTCGTTGGCCTGGAAGTCCCTGATGCCGACAACCCGCTGCCGGTAATCCGCGTCATTCACTCGTTTGATCCATGTCTGGCATGTGCCGTTCATTTGGCTATTCCCGGTCAGCCAATGGCTGAATTTAAAATTTAACTGCTATGGCGGCGCAGCTCCCAGTCGAGGAACTGCGCCGTTACCTTTATAACTTGCCGGTAATATTCGGGAATGCCGCGCTCTTCGGCATCCTGCACCAAATCCGGCAGCCAGTTCAAGTGTTCGGTCAGGAACAGCGCAAACCGTTCCGGCGTTTTTTCGAGCAGCATGGCGGCAAATTCCAGTTCCAGGCAGATGTGGTCAGGCATTCCCCGATATTCCGAGGGAAAGGTTAAGCCATAGGCATAATAGAGAGTTTCCATATGCAGTGCATGATCGCTCATGAGCAGACCTTTTTCGCTGGCAAACGGAACTTCTGCGGTCGGATCTTGCGTCCAGCGGCGGTACACGGATTCGACCGGCACGACACGCGTCTCGACGGGAAAGATAAATGCCTGCCGGTAGGCAGCCGTAAGTAAGGTGTAATCGCCCGCCAGCAGAGGCCAATCACGGTATAGCGCCTCGGAGATTTCGCATCCTAGTTGAGCGAAAGCCTCCTGCAAGAAGTTGCTGATGGCTTGCTGTTCGGCGGCAAATTCACGGGAGGGCTCTTTAAAAGCTTCGGAAAGCAGGGAATAGATTTCGGCGCGAAGAGCAGCGTCACTCATGAAACAGTCTCCTTTACGGTAATTGTTACCACTATTGTATCATTATCTTGCGGCTCCTCATAGTAAAATTGCATATCGCAGCGCTGTTTGGCATGCATTACATCCGCCAATACCACCAAAGAACATAGATTGTGGCCAGCAGCCAGAGCAGCAGAATAATAGCCGCGCCGGCCCAGATCCGGAGTTTATGCCGCAGAGGATTGTGCAAGGCAAATTGGCGGCATTCATCCAAGATGGGCTGCGGTATGAGCCGGAAAGCGATGCTGAGCAGTAAAGGCGCCACAATGAGTTCATCCAGGTAGCCCACTAGGGGGATAAAGTCGGGAACTAAATCAATCGGGCTAAATATATAAGCCACGATCAACCCGGCAATGATTTTGGGGAGAAGGGAAATCCGGGGATGTTTAAACGCAAGATATAAGACATAGGTTTCTTCTTGCAATGCGCGCAGTTTTTGCAGTATACGCCTCAATACGATCACCCCTTCTAGTGTAACCGGACTGACGCGCTTGTTGCAACATTGAGTCAAATTAGCGTCGGCTTGCAAAAAATGCTTGACCAGACAGGGTAATTAGGTTATTATTTGAAATAATAGAATAATTTGTAGTGCCTAGGGGGAGTCTGTCACAACTGACTCCCTTTTTGCTGTTTTATCGGAAAGTAAAACTTTCCGCTGCGAAACGGCAGCTAGTTTTCTTTATTTATGGAGGAGGAATAGTGTGGATTTAATGTTTTATGGATCAATCATCGTTTTTGTTGCGGCATATGCGGTAATTATTTCGGAAAAGATACATCGCATGGTTGTCGCTATGGTCGGCGGCCTACTGATGATTTTGCTGGGCTTTCTCTCACAGGAAATTGCGCTCAAAGATGATGTTGATTTTAACACGATCGGCCTATTAGTTGGCATGATGATACTAGTGGCAATTACCAGACGGACCGGAGTTTTTGAAGCTACGGCAATTTGGGCAGCCAAAGTTACCGAAGGGCGCCCGCTCGGTTTGCTGGCACTGCTCAGTTTGATTACCGCGGTTGCATCCGCGCTCCTTGATAATGTGACAACCGTATTATTGATTGTTCCCGTAACGCTTACCTTGACGGAAAAGCTGCAAGTAAACCCTTTGCCCTTTCTTTACACTGAAATACTTTCCTCCAATATCGGCGGCACGGCTACCCTTATCGGTGATCCGCCAAATATTATGATCGGCAGTGCTGTCGGGTTAAGCTTTATGGATTTTGTCATTCATTTAGCGCCGATTGCTCTGGTTATTCAGATTGTAACGACAGCTCTGTTTCTTTTAATCTACCGCCGGAGTCTAACAGTAGAGGAAGAAAATCGGCTGCAACTGCTTACCCTAAATCCTAAGGATGAGATTAAGGATTGGCGGCTGCTTTATCAGTCGCTTGGCGTTTTGGCGCTGACGATACTGGGCTTTTTCTTTCACAGCGCCCTGCATCTCGAATCCGCGACAGTTGCGCTTGGCGGCGCGATGCTGCTCATGCTGATCAGCCGCGAAGAACCGGAAGATGTGCTGTTGCATGTTGAGTGGCCGACAATTTTTTTCTTTGCCGGGCTGTTCGTGCTTGTCGGGGGTCTCAAAGCGGCTGGCGTGCTGCAAGCCTTAGCCCAGTGGATCTTAACCGTAACCCAGGGTCAAGTGGCGGCAACTTCCTATATTGTGCTTTGGGTTTCCGCTATAGCTTCGGCGTTTGTTGATAATATTCCGTTCGTTGCAACCATGATCCCGATGCTGCAGGAGATGGGGCGAATTTCGGGAATGAACCTTGAGCCTGTGNGGTGGTCGCTGGCATTAGGAGCGTGCCTGGGCGGCAACGGAACGCTGATCGGTGCCTCTGCCAATGTAGTTGTAGCCGGCATCGCGGAAAAAAACGGCTATACCATTTCTTTCCGGAACTTCTTATACTTTGCTTTTCCGCTGATGCTGGTATCGATTGTTATTTCCCATGCTTACGTATGGCTTAGGTATTTGCTGTAAGACATTGACAGGATAACAAGCGTATATGAAAATGGATGTAACAGGTAATTTTACATCCATGAGGTGGCCATATGGCAGACTTGCTGCCCGTGTTACTTGACGCTCTGCCGATCATCGCGCGGGTTACCGGCGGTTATGCAACTGTTACCGATAGGACCGGGATGAGGCTCAAGACGGTTGATTCCGAAGGCAGAGAGGTTGTAGACTTCAAAGGACGGATTTTTGAACTGGCCAAACACGCAGCGCAGACAGAAAAAGTGGAGGCCGGGCCGTCGCAAGTGGTGGCCAGCGCTGAAGCCTGGGCGTTGCCGTTGGGTGAATATGTTCTATGTGCCAGCAATTTCGAACGGCTCAAGCGCGATGAGCAGCTATATGAATCACTTAAGCAGGCTTTGCCGTTTATAGCCCGGGTAGCCGGAGGAGAGGCGGTTTTGTTTGATGCGGAAGGCCGGCGAACTGCCAGTGTCGGTTTTGAAGGATTGGACAACTTTCGTTTTATCGGCCGGGTTAGTGAGGCGGCCAAACGGGCGATGCAAAGCCAGCGGCCGGTAATCGGCGAGTCAACCTCGGAAGCCGGAGCAATTGCGGTACGGATTCCGATTACGCAATCTTTTGGTTTTGGTTTTAATAACGAGCATGGCGTGCAGCGCCAGCGCAAATTAATTGAAGAAGTAAAAAAATTCCAATATGCCCGCTATAATTTTACTGATATTGTGGGCAATAGCGAGACCATTCAAAAAGTTAAAAGCATGGCTGCGTTCGTGTCGCGGGGAGTGTCTTCTATTTTGATTTACGGGGAAACCGGGACAGGGAAAGAACTGTTCGCTCAGTCCATCCACAATCACAGCGACCGGCGCAGCAAGCCGTTTGTCGCCATCAACTGCGGCGCCATGCCGGCTTCAATCGTGGAAAGTTATTTATTCGGTTATGAAGAGGGCGCTTTTACCGGAGCCAAAAAGCACGGCAGCCCCGGCGCTTTTGAGCAGGCGGACGGAGGTACCATTTTTCTCGATGAGCTCAGCGAAATGGATTTCAATCTGCAGAGCAAGCTGCTGCGCGTCTTGCAGGAACGCGAAGTAACCCGTATTGGCGGCGTTAAGCCTTTGCGCATTGATGTTCGGGTCATCGCGGCTACGAACCGGGATTTAGCCGAAATGGTAAGGTCGGGCCGCTTCAGGGAAGATCTGTACTATCGCTTGAATGTTGTGCAAATCAAGGTGCCGCCGCTCCGGGAGCGCGCCGATGATATTCCTGACTTGGTCCGGGCGCTGATTAACAGGTTTAACAAGCTTCTGGGAAAATTCATCATCGGAATATCGGATGCAGCTTTGTCGCGGCTTTGCAGTTATTCATGGCCGGGAAATGTACGCGAGCTGCAAAATTGCATTGAGTATGCGATGAACGTAATTGGCGTGAATGATAATATCATTGAAATCGAGCATCTCCCTCACTATTTGCAGAATGAGCATACCCCCAAAAAGCAGCCTATGGCCTCTCTCGCCGAGGTCGTTGCTGCGGCTGAGCGGGAAAGCATTGTACGCGCTTTAAAGCTTACAAACGGAGCAAAAAAAGAAGCGGCGCAATTATTGGGTATCAGTACGACTACGCTTTGGCGCAAGATGGTAGACTTAGAAATAGTAAAAGAAGACATTTCATAATTGCAATATCCATTGCAATTATGAAATGTCGATCAACACTAGATATTGTGCGGTCGGGTACCTTTATTGACAGAAACATTGCAAAAATGAAACGGAATGAAATAGACGGCATGTTTGTGTATGAGATCTTATTGTTTTCCTTAAAAAAGAATATTTGACAATTTGCTAAAAAAATACTATTATTTTTAGTAAAAATGTAAAATAACAAAAGTTTAGACGCCGATGTCTTTGCTTGTTTTGGGCAAAGCATCGGTTTTTTATTTTTTACAAGAATTTTGCCGGACACTTGTGAAATTTGGCATAATTCTTGCAAAAAAATTATGCACAGGTTCAATACGCATGGAGGAGGGGAGGCTGACCGGGAAAAGGCATACAAATGAAATTGTACAAAAAAAAGGAGGTTAAATATCAATGGCAAGTATTTCCGATCGTCTTAGCAATTTGCCCTTGGGGAAGTTTCACTGGCGTTTATTGTTTCTTATGATGCTCGGCTGGGCGTTTGACTCGATGGATACAGGAATCGTGGCCTTTGTACTGGCCAAAATGATCGAGTCCTGGAAGCTTACCTCCGCTCAGATTGGCTTTATCGGCAGTATAGGTTTGGTAGGTATGGCGGTAGGCGCTATTTTATCCGGGACTATTGCCGACAAGTTTGGCCGCAAGCGGGTTTTCGCCGGTACCTTGGTGATTTATAGTATCGCCACCGGTCTTTGCGGTATTGCCTGGAATTATGAGTCACTGCTCTTTTTCCGCTTTTTAGTTGGCTTCGGCGTAGGCGGGCAATTGCCTGTTGCCGTTACACTGATGAGTGAATATGCACCTGCCAGGCAGCGCGGCATGATGATTGTACTGCTGGAAAGCGCCTGGGCTATTGGCTGGCTGGCCGCTGCCGTCATTTCATATCTCATTATCCCCAAATACGGCTGGCAGGTTGCCTTCTTCATTGGCGCTCTTCCGGCGCTCGCCGTATTCTGGCTATGGCAGGTCGTTCCCGAATCGGCTATGTACCTTGTGAACAAAGGCCGCTACGATGAGGCGCACGAAGTTGTTGCCAAAATTGAGCGCGAGCTGGGTGTACCGGTAGGATCGCCTCCCTCTGCCGCCGAGAAAAGTGCGGGAGCTAAGGCTGCCTTCACTTTCGCCGAACTGTGGCAGGGAATGTATCTCAAACGTACAATCTGCCTTTGGATTCTCTGGTTTGGCATCGTCTTCTCGTATTACGGCATCTTCACCTGGCTGCCTTCACTCCTGGTAAAGAGCGGGCATAATTTGATCCGGTCGTTCGAGTTTGTCATGTGGATGACGCTGGCGCAAATTCCCGGCTACTTTGTGGCTGCGTATCTGGTTGACCGTGTTGGCCGCAAAGCGACGTTGTCCTCCTTCATTGCCGCTTGCGCCGTATGCGCCTATATGTTCGGCGGCGCGAAGACCGGCGCCGAAATTCTCTTGTGGGGCTGCCTGATGTCCTTCTTTAACTTGGGAGCATGGGGCGTTGTTTATACGTATACGCCGGAAATGTATCCGACTCACGCCCGTGCGACCGGTGTTGGCTGCGCAGCCGCCTTCGGCCGTATCGGCGGAATTCTTGCCCCGATCATTGTTGGTTGGATTATGACCGGCCCGGAAAAGTTCGGTACAGTTTTCGCCATGTTTACGGCCGTTATGATGATTGTTGCTCTGAACATTGTTGTTTTAGGCGAAGAGACCAAGCAAAAATCGCTTGAAGATCTCGCTAAGACTAAATCAGTTTAAATAGGCGAAGGAGAAGGGGCTTAAGGCCCCTTCTCCTATGAGATTGGCAAATTCGTTGGCATGAATCTTGCTTATGATGAGGTAGAGAGAAGGCGCCGGAGGTGATAGTATGCCATTTGTATATCATGCTCCCCGTACATTGGAGAATTTGTTCGCAACGCTTGACAGTCTGGAGCAATATTCTTTGCTGGCAGGCGGCACCGATTTGATAGTGAAATGGAAAGAAAAACTCATTGACCCTAAAGCGGTAGTCGATATTAACGGCATTGCCGCCATGAAAGGGATTGAGGAATGTCCGCATTGCTTTTCGATTGGAGCTTTGGTTACTCATTACGAAATTACCGCTTCCGCCAGGCTGCGAGCAGCGGCGACGGCGCTGTACGAAGCTGCCGGCGAGGTCGGTTCGCCTCAAATCCGCCATATAGCTACCATTGGCGGCAATATTGTCAACGCATCTCCCGCCGCTGATACCGCTCCCGCGCTTCTGGCGCTCAACGCCGAAGCCGAAATTCAAAGCCGTACCGGGATTTCTGCCATACTTGTAGCCGACCTGTTTACCGGGACTGGCCGGACGTGCCTTAAGCCCGGCCAGATTATCAGCCGCATCAAAGTACCGGCGAGCGGGCAAAACCAAGGTTCAGCTTTTGTAAAATTTGGTAAGCGGAAAGCGCTGGCGATTGCCGTTGTCAATGGGGCGGCATGGATAACAATTGACGGCGACAAAATCAAAGATGTACGGCTGGCGATGGGCGCTGTCGCGCCAACCCCGATACGTCTTTTGGCAATAGAAGATTGGCTGCGCGGACAAACGCTTGCAGCCTCTACATTTAAGACAGCAGGAACGATGGCGGAAAAACTGGTGAGACCAATTAGCGACATTCGTTCCAGTGCAGAATATCGGGGTGACTTAGCCCGACAGGTTGTTATCCGCGCGCTGGAGACGGCGGCGCGGCGCGCCAAAGGAGGTTGCGCCTGTGGATAAAATCAAAATTCAGTTCGTTTTAAACGGCGAGACGCGCCAAGTAGAGGTCGAACCTGATTTGCTGCTTATTGATTTGCTCAGGGAGCGTTTGGGGCTAACCGGAACGAAAGTGGGCTGCGGTGAAGGAGACTGCGGCGCCTGCACCGTGCTGCTCAATGGCAAGAACGTGAACTCCTGTTTGCTCCTGGCAGCGAGGGTGAATGGCTGCGAAGTGGTTACCGTTGAGGGGTTAGGGTCATACGATAAGCTTCACCCGCTGCAAGAGGCCTTTATCGCCGAGGGCGCGGTACAGTGCGGGTTCTGTACTCCCGGTATGCTGCTGAGCGCCAAGTCGCTGCTTGATGTTAACGCGCGCCCAACACGGGAGGAAATCGCCAGACATATCGCCGGCAATTTATGCCGCTGTACTGGCTATACCAAGATTATCAACGCAATCGAAAAAGTGGCGTGCGCGGATCGTCACTGCGCCTGCAGCCGGGAAGCTGAGGAGGGGCGTTAAGATGAGCGAGTTTAAGGTAGTTGGCCAGTCGGTTCCCAAAGCGGATGCGCTGGATAAAGTTATTGGCAGAGCCAAGTTCGCCGCCGATATTTCCTTTCCCGGCATGCTCTACGCCAAAGCGCTGCGCAGTCCGGTTGCCCACGGCATTCTGCAGCATATTGACTATTCCGCGGCAGCAGCTTTGCCTGGGGTAGCCGCGGTTTTAACTGGCAAAGACGTGCCGGGCGCAAATAATTTTGGCATTATCATCAAGGATGAACCCGTTATCGTTAAGAACGGCGAAAAGATACGCAAGATTGGCGACACGCTGGCTCTGGTGGCAGCCGAGAACGAGGCGATAGCCGAACAAGCCCTGGCGTTGATTAAAGTGGATATTGAAGAATTGACGCCTGTTTTATGCCCGATAGCCGCCATGCAGCCGGATGCGCCCAAGATATACGACAAAGGCAATGTATTGGCCGTGCGCAAAATCGTGAAAGGCGACACCGAGGCCGGATTTCGGGACAGCGCAGTTGTTGTCCAGCAGCAGTACAAGACGCAGATGGTCGAGCATGCCTACATCGAGCCGGAGGCGGGTATAGCATTGTTTGACGGGGATGTTGTTACCATGTGGGTTTCAACGCAAAATCCGCATTACGATGCAAAAGAAGTGGCGCGCAATCTTAACATTGGCTTAAATAAAGTCCGGGTCATTCAGGCGGCTACCGGCGGCGGCTTTGGCGGCAAACTGGATGTGTCGGTGCAGGTGCATCTGGCGATGCTGGCTGTTGTTACCCGGCGTCCGGTTCGGATGGTTTACTCCCGGACGGAATCGATTAAAAATTCGGTCAAACGCCACCCTTACACCATTACCATGAAGACCGGCGCTGATGCCAACGGGCGGCTTACCGCCTTTGAATGCACGATTATCGGCGATACAGGGGCATATGCCTCCTATGGGCCGGGTACGCTTACTCGCTCTGCTGTTCATGCCACCGGGCCGTATGAAATTCCGAATGTTAAGATTACAGCCTATACAGTTTATACCAATAATCCGCAGGCAGGCGCCATGCGCGGCTTCGGCGTGCCGCAGGTGGCATTTGCGCATGAAGCGCAAATGGATATGCTGGCAGAGAAGGTGGGCATATCGCCCTTAGAGATAAGGCTTCTGAACGCGCTGCGCCCCGGTTCCCTGACAGCCACCGGCCAGTATCTGGAGCAAAGTGTCGGTATTGTTTCCACCCTGGAGGCAGCCGCCGCAAAAGTCCGGGAAATTAAACTTGAGCGGAGAGGTGGCCGGCTATGAAAAAGCGAGGCGTAGGCATGGGATGCATGTGGTACGGTGTCGGCAACACCGGCCTGCCAAATCCCGCAGGAGCTCATGTTGATATTCTGGATGATGGAACAGTCTTGGTTTTAACCGGTTGTGCCGATATCGGGCAAGGTTCGGATACCGCGCTGGCGCAAATCGCAGCCGAAGAAATCGGTGTACGCTATGAGGACGTGCGGGTAGTTTCGGCCGATACGGGAGTTACGCCGGATGCCGGCGCAACTTCGGCCAGCCGGCAGACATATATCTCGGGGAATGCCGTTCGCTCGGCCGCCCGCGCGGCCAAGCAGTTAATTCTGGAAACGGCTGCCGAAATGCTGGGCGTAAGTCAGGAGGAAATTATCGCAGGTGACAGGCTGCTTAAAGTGCGGGCCGCTTCCGGCAAAAGTCAGGCATTCACAGATTGTCAGTCGGAATGCAGAGTAGGTCTGGGCCTAGATTCCGGGAGCGACACCCGCGAGGTATCGATCGCGGAGGTGATTGCCAAGTGCCGGATGAAAGGCAAACTAACCCTGGGACATGGGTGGTATAACCCTGATACAACCGGCCTTGACGCCGAAACCGGCCAGGGACGCCCTTATGCGACTTACGCGTTCGCCACCCAAGTGGCGGAAGTGGAAGTGGATGAAGATACCGGGGAAGTTACCGTATTGCGGGTCGTCGCCGCTCACGATGTAGGGCGGGCTATCAATCCGCGCAATGTCGAAGGGCAGATTGAGGGCGGTTGCGCTATTGGCATGGGCTATGCTCTGATGGAAGAAATCAAATTGCAGGAAGGTAATGTTCTCAATTGTAATTTTGCCACATACCTGCTGCCAACCTCGCTTGATGTGCCGGAAATCTATCCGCTGATTGTGGAGGATCCGGAAAAGACCGGGCCGTTTGGCGCAAAGGGCGTTGGCGAGCCGGCGCTCATCCCTACGGCTGCAGCCATTGCCAACGCGGTATACGATGCTGTCGGAGTACGCATAACTGATTTGCCTATAACGCCGGATAAAATACTGGCGAAATTGAAGGAAAAGCAAAATAAGGGGGCTTAGTAATCGATGAGCACGCTGATAATCACCAATATCGGAACCATCCTGAGCGGTAAAGTGGAGGCGCCTGTTTTAGGCGGCGATACCATCGTGATTGCCGATAAAAAAATTGCGGCTATCGGCGGAGCCGAACTTAAAGATCAGTACCCGGGGGCGCCAGTGGTGAACGCCAACGGCGCCACCGTCACTCCCGGCTTAATCGACTCACATGCCCACACTGTTATAGGCGACTATACGCCGCGGCAAAAAATGATTGATTTTATCGACAGTTCCCTGCATGGCGGCGTCACCACCATGATTTCGGCGGGCGAAGCCCATATGCCGGGAAGACCGAAAGACCCGGCAGGTGTCAAAGCTCTGGCGGTGCTTGCCAGCAAATCTTTTTACAATCAGCGCCCCTCCGGCGTAAAAGTACACGGCGGAGCCGTGATTTTAGAACCTGGCCTCACTGAAGCCGACTTTGCCGAGTTAGCGCAAAATGGAGTTTGGCTGGTAGGCGAAGTAGGCTTGGGCGGCATCAAAAAGCCGGCCGAAGCGGCGCCTATGGTAGAGTGGGCCAAAAAGCACGGTTTCAAGGTGCAAATGCACTGCGGCGGCACTTCCATTCCCGGAAGCTCCACCGTGACTGCCGAAGACGTCATGCTTACCAAACCGACAGTTGTGTCGCACATTAACGGCGGACCAACGGCTATTGCGCCGGCGGAAGTTGACAAAATCATTGAACAGACCGACTTTGCCCTGGAAATTGTTCAGTGCGGCAATCCCAAGGTAGCCGACCATGTCGCCCGTACTATGAAGGCCAAAGGTCAACTGCATCGGATAATCATTGGCAATGATGCCCCTTCCGGCACCGGCGTTATTCCCTTAGGTATTCTGCGTACGGTTTGCCAACTGGCGAGTTTGTCCGGCATTAGCGGGCCGGAAGCCATCGCCATGGCGTCAGGCAATACCGCGCGGGTATACGGGTTGCCGACGGGCGTGGTTGAAGTCGGGAAAGAAGGGGATTTAGTCATTATGGATGCGCCGCTTGGCTCAATTGGCAAAGATGCAGTCGCTGCCATTGAGGCTGGTGACATACCGGGCGTGAGCATGGTGATCGTCGACGGCGAAATTAAGGTTAAAACCAGCCGGAATACGCCGCCTGCGCAGCGAGCGGCAAAACTTCTCTAAGAGGTGGATCATGGTAATTATCGACGTTGCGCTATGCAAAGGGTGTGGCCTTTGTGTGCGTGATTGCCCGACATCAGCCATCGAAGTCGTTAATCGAAAAGCCAGGGTAAATGACAAATGCGTGCAGTGCGGCATTTGCCTGCGTGTGTGCAAGTTTCAGGCAGTCCGTCGCGGCGACCTTGCTGAAGGCGCCGTAAAATGCACTTCCTGTCCGGTTCAATGCGAAGTGTTGGAAGGATATGCCGGTGCTTGCCGGCGCTATGAAAACCGGGGCGGGAGACTGGTTCGCAGCCGAGCGCTGGAGACTGCCGTCCCGAGAAAAACGGGCAGGCGAAGTTTAACACCGCTGATCACGGCGGTAGGGGCAGGCACCAATTACCCCTGCTGCAAGCCCGCACCGCATATTGTGCAGGATACTGTCAACGGCGTAGATGTCGTTACGGTTGTGACCGAGGCGCCGCTTAGCTACAGTGGCGTAAAAGTAAAGATTGATACCAACTTTTATATAGGTGAAGAAGGCGCCAAGGTTAAACGCGAGGGCCGCGGTGTCGGCATGGTGGATACCGAGGAATACGGCTCCAAGATGCTCTCGATTGGCGGGGCGAACCTGTTGACCGGTAAAGATGGGTTTATTGTCGCCAGGACGATCGTTGATCTTGCCAATGGCGAACGGGTTATGCTGACGGTAGAGAATGGCGCCAAGCTTGAATTGGAAGCCGGAAAACGCCCGGTCATTGACGGAGTGGAAGATAGCAAGATGCGGGTTGGCTGCGGCAGTGCAACGATAGGACTCTTTGCGCGGGATATTAAGGGAGTGGTGGACGAGGCAATCATTCTTGACCACCACGTAATTGGATTATTTTCCGAGCATCTGGCCGGCGCCGAAGTGGGCATGAGCTGGAGCGGCGTTATTCCCAACGCCCGCAAAAGCACGCGAGGCCGTTATTTTGGTGAACACGGGCGCGGGTGGGGCGGCACCCATATCGTAAATCCGCGCGATGCCATCAAAGCTATCGACATGAGCATCGCCAAGCCTGGCATGACAATATTGGTTACGGAAACCACCGGCCGAAAGGCAGCGCTTTTTAAAGTTAAGGAGGACGGCAATGTCGATGAAGTTCCGCTTACAGCAAAAGTGCAGGCGTTGGTTGATCTAATTGCCGCGAACTGCGAGGACGCACTGGTATCTGTCATATATACCGGAGGTACGGGCGGCAGCGCCCGGGCCGGCGTCACGACCAAGCCGGTAGCCTTAACACGGGCGGTACACGATGGCAAAGCCACGCTGACGATAGGTGGCGCTCCAGCCTATGTACTGCCTGGCGGCGGCATCAATTTTATGGTAGATACCGGCAAGATGGTAGCAAAGGCTTTTAGCTGGGTACCTACGCCGGCTACGGTGGCGCCAGTCGAATATACCATGACGCGGGAGGACTATGAGGCAATTGGCGGCCATGTGGACCAGATCAAGCCGCTTTATGAAATTAAATGTGAGAAAAATTGCGATGAATAAAGATTTTATCACTGAAATTGCTCCCGGCCGGATTTTTGTGGAGTGCGGGCCAATTTCAATGATGATTGCGGCTTGGCAGAACGGCGCTCCTCTTGCCGGGCTGTGTAAGCAAGCAGCTCGGCAAGCCGTAGCCTGTCTTGAGGCAATAACTTCTTGCCGGCGCGAAAGTTCCCTGCCTTGGGGTGAATGCCGTCCGGAAAAGCTTACGCCCACCGCGCGTAAAATGTGGGATGCGGTTAGGCTAACGGGAGATTCTACGATGACACCCATGGCGGCGGTGGCAGGTGCAATCGCGGATGTGACGGCGGACTGGCTTGCCGCGCACGGAGCTACGAAAGTTATCTGCAATAATGGCGGGGATATCGCATTGCGCTTGGCGCCTGGCGAAGAACTTATCGCCGGTATCGCCCCCCGGATTGGCAGCGCCAGATTTAGCCATACACTGCGGCTGACTGCTTTTGATGGAGCGGGCGGCATCGCGACAAGCGGTTTTGGCGGCAGAAGCTTCACCAGAGGCATTGCTGACGCTGTTACGGTAGTGGCAAGGAGTGCTGCCGTAGCTGATGCGTTCGCCACTTTTCTGGCGAATGCCAGTTTTATAGAGAGTATGGCCGTCAAACAAGCTTTGGCAAAAGAATTGGACCCATCTACCGATATTCCTGAGTTGACGGTCACGACGCGCATTGGTAGGCTCAGCCCGGCAGAGAAAGAGCGCAGTCTGCAGCAAATTGAAAATACAGCGGCAGGCGCGCTTCGGCGAGGAGATATTTTAGCAGTGATCGCGCAAGTTCAGGGGCATGATCGAATATGCCCGGAATTTTATTCGCCAAAAATCACCAAAACGGAGGGATAATACATGAATTTGGACATCCGGAAGGTTGTAACCGTTGTTGAGGAAGTTCGTGCTGACGGTCAGAGGGCAGTGGAAAAGCCAATTAAAAAAGCAGCGGCTATCGCCGTGATTAAAAATCCGTTTGCCGGAAGATATGTGGAGGATCTGACCTTGTTGACTGATGTTGGCGAATATCTTGGCGGATTTCTTACCAGGCGGGCGGTAGAAGCGCTGGGCATAGCCAGGGAAGAGGTCGAAAACTATGGCAAAGCGGCGATTATCGGCATGGATGGTGAACTCGAGCATGGCGCTGCTATTTTGCATCCGAAACTTGGCAAGCCGATGCGGGAAGAAGTGAATGGCGGCAAGGCTATTGTACCTTCGGCTAAGAAACTAGGTGGCCCCGGAACAACGCTTGACGTTCCGCTGCATTATAAAGACGCGGCCTTTGTACGGACACATTATGATGCTATGGAAATCAGACTGCACGATGCGCCAAAAGCGGACGAAATTGTTGTTGCAATCGCAGTTACCTCAGGCGGACGGCCGCATCCGCGTATTGGCGGTCTGCAAAAGCATGAAATAAAAGGCGAAGACGGTCTCAGGTAGGAGGATTAAAAATGCGCATTGGTTTTATCGGCGTTGGCGCTATGGGCAAGCCCATGGCTCAGAACTTAATCAAAGCTGCTCACGACGTATATATTTATGACATTAACCAAGCTGTAGTCGCTGAACTGGCGTCGCGCGGAGGCTTAACCGCCGCAACACCGAAAGAAGCTGCGTCCAGAGCGGAAATCGTTATTACCATGCTGCCCAACGCTGCCATTGTCGAAGATACCATGACTGCGGACAACGGTATTCTGGCGGGAGGGAATCCAGGCCTTACCATTGTTGATATGAGCAGCGTTGCTCCGCGCACCAGCTTGAAGATGGCGGCACTTGCCAAACAGCGCGGCTTCCAATATGCCGACGCGCCGGTGAGCGGCGGCGTTGCCGGTGCTGATGCCGGCACGCTGACAATTATGGTAGGCGCTGAACCGGATACATTTCGTCAAATAGAACCGGTGCTGCAAATATTAGGGAAAAAGATATATCATGTCGGCCCTGTCGGATCGGGGGACGCCATCAAAGTCGTAAATAACCTGCTGCTCGGCGTGCATATGGCGGCGGCGGCAGAAGCGCTGGTGCTCGGCGCTAAAGCCGGGCTTAATCCAGAGGTCATGCTGGAGATCATCAAGGAAAGTTCCGGCAGAAGCTATGCACTAGAGGCTAAAGCCGCCAATTTCATTTTCAAAGGCAACTTTACGCCAGGGTTTGCCATTGATCTTCAATACAAAGACCTTGAGCTCGCAGTGGAAACAGGTAAAAACTTAGGAGTGCCGCTGCCTGTTGGCAATCTGGCGCAGCAAATCTTTGAAATGAGCCGAGCCAAAGGATTGGGACGGGAGGATATCTCCGCCGTAATTAAAGTATGGGAAGAACTTACCGGCGTACAGGTAAGGACAGGATAAGCTTAACAAGAGCTGCGGAGGGGATTACATTTGCAAGCGATAGCCAGAAGGATAGCTGAAAAAGGATTGACGCCGGGGCAACTGACAGTGGGGGATTGCCTGGAAATAGCCGGCGCAACCCAGACCCGGGTCAGCGATGCCGTGATCGCTGAGGCAATGCTCGCCAATAAAATGTCGCAGTCGGAAGTCATGTCGGCGGTAGTAGACGCCTTCTCGCATAATCTGTATGCGCTCGATATTGGCACAACCTATGGCGCCAGCTTTTTGATGGGTTCGGTTGGCAGAGAACTGACAGAGAAGGGCGCTCCCGCATTGGTTGAGGATGCGTTTTTGAACAAAGTGCTTGCCTATACGCTCAGCGCGCAAGTGGGCAATCATTCGGTAGGGCTTGCGCCTTGCGCGGGTACGGGAGATGCTTGTACATATACCGGCTTTGTCAGGGCTATGCTGGATGAAATTACCGACCAGGAACTCATTGCCAGGGTAGCGGCAGTTATGCTCAAGATTGGCGGCATATTCCGTGTCGGTAAGACTACCACCGGCTGCAACATGGAGGGTTTCGGCGCAGGGGCGGCTGCTTCCGCTGCCGCCTTCGTAGAGTTGGCAGGCGGCGGGCCTGCGGCGATGGAAAAAGCGATTGTGCTGGCGCTGTCGCCTACCATTGCCAACCCTTGCACCCCACGGGTCATGGTTGCCGGATTATGTTCGACCCATATTGGCGGAGGGGTTATGATCGGCAAGCTGGCGGCGCAGCTTGCGATGCTGACTTCCCTACCGGTAACGGTGCCGGTTGATGTGATGATCGCTATGGCAGCCGCTGTTCATCCCGTGTCGGCCAAGACTATTGTTCCGGTTGTGATTAAG
The DNA here is from genome assembly GCA_026417995.1 of Negativicutes bacterium. Lineage (GTDB taxonomy): Bacteria > Bacillota > Negativicutes > Sporomusales > JAOACF01 > JAOACF01. The sequence goes on along the minus strand of JAOACF010000009.1, from coordinate 20,039 downwards.
TATATGGAGCCCTTTTTCAAAACCAATCAGGCTGTAGAGAAGTACATCGCGTCCGCCGCTAAAGACGAAGAAAAACGGCGGATTTACGATACGATCCGGGAAGCGCTCAGTGAAGCGCGCGAGCTGGCCAAGAAAGCAAATTCGATTATTAAACCTTTTGGCGAGGCTGTTGTCGGAGGCAGCAGCCAGGCTGTAGGATCGCCGACCAACGCGGCAAGAATTGCGCATTATCTGGCAAAGGGTCAAATTAAGAAAGTGAAAATTGAACTGTATCCCGAGTTGTTTGCCCGCAGGGGAATTAATGTTCCCGGTGTACTTATGGCGGCGGTATACGGAGCCGGCACGGATAACAGCCAGCTTTATCGCGAAGTTATGGATAAAGTGGCAAAGGCGGGCATTGAGGTGGAAGTTCTTCAGGTTCAGGAGCAGCAGATGCAGCGGATCACGCTGGAAACGACTGAAGGATGTTTTCAGGTGCAGGCGTTGAATCGCGGCGGAGGCAGGCTGGTACTGCAACAAGCTGTTCCCAGTCTGGAAGAGGCGGCCAAAATCGCCAAAGAATTAGGCATTGACCTTGTCGATTAACCCAGCAATTCTTAATGAATAAAGGTGGATGGAGCATGAATTTCATTGAAAGGTATTTGGCTAAGGCTGCCGGTCTTGACAGTGTACAGCCGGGACAGGATATCCGCTGCAAAGTGGACTTGACTATGGCTCACGACGTTACAGCGCCAATGGCTGTTGAGCAATTTGAACAAATAGGCGTTTCTCGGGTTTTTGATCGCAATAAAATTGTTTTTGTTATCGACCATATCTTTCCCGCTGCTACGGTGCAGGCGCGTAACGCCTATTGGAAAATGAAAGATTTTGCTGCTAAGTATGGTATCGTATTTTATGAAAAGGGCGAGGGGGTTTGTCATCAGTTATTAGCCGAAAGGCATCGTTTGCAGCCGGGACAGATTCTTATCGGTGCCGATTCCCACACTTGTACGGCCGGAGCATATGGCGCTATCGGCATCGGCGTTGGTTCAACCGAACTGGCGGCAGCGATGGCAACCGGCACCATCGACTTAGAAGTTCCGGAGGTTATGCAAATCTACGTCACGGGAAAGCCTGCGGCTTTTGTTTGCGGCAAAGATGTCATCCTTACATTGATTAAACGGTTTGGTACCGACGGCCTTACTGACAAGGCAGTAGTCTTTACCGGACCGGGCATTCAGACGCTGAGCGATGAGGACCGGATGACGATCTGCAATATGGGAATTGAGGCAGGGGCGATGATTGCCTGCTTTGGCGGAAGCGAATTAGAGGCGGAAGTGGCAGAAACTGTTCCCCTAGCGCTGGAAACATTGGTTCCGGTGGTCGCATGCCCGCATTCGCCGGCCAACGTAAAGCCTGCCAGTGAGCTGGAAGATATTGCTGTAACGCAGGTAGTTGTCGGGAGTTGCACCAACGGCAGGTTGGGCGACTTTAAACGCGTAGTCGATGTGCTTAAATTTCATAAGGTTCATCCTGATGTTAACCTCCTGCTTATTCCCGCCTCGAAAACAATTTTGGGCGAAATGGAGAAGCTGGGCTGGTGCGAGATTTTACGAAATGCCGGTGCGGTTATCACCAATCCGGGCTGCGGGCCCTGCTTCGGCGCTCATCAGGGGCTTGCCGCCGAAAGAGATACGGTGCTGTCCACTACCAACCGCAATTTTCTGGGTCGAATGGGCCATCGTAATGCAAAGATTTATTTGGCATCGCCGGCGACTGCTGCCGAGACTGCAGTTCGCGGCGTAATCACTGCGCCCGGTACGCTGCCTGCGGGGGGGAAGGAAGCATGAGCATTTTGCGAGGACGTGCCTGGGTATTTGGCAATAATGTCGATACCGATCAAATATTGCCAGGCTACGCTATGGCAGAGGAAGTTGCCAATTTACCCAAATTTGCAATGGCCGGAAGTTCAGTTCCCGATTTTGCAGCTAAAGTCCAGGAAGGTGACATTATCATCGCTGGCAAGAATTTCGGCTGCGGTTCGAGCCGGGAGCAAGCCCCGGTAGCGTTAAAGGGGGCGGGGGTCGGTCTGGTTATCGCGGGCTCTTTTGCGCGAATCTTCCGCCGCAATGCTATCAATATCGGCCTGCCGGTGCTGGTTGCCGAAACAGCCGGACACATACAGAGCGGGGACATCATTGAAGCCAATCTGGAAACAGGGGAAATCATCCTTAAGGATGCAGTGCTTAAGGGTAAACCGCTATCGGCGAATACCTTGGAAACCATACGGGCCGGCGGACTCATCAATCGGGTTAGACAAGAACTTGGCGTAAACTAGGAGGAAAAACGATGCAAGAGAGAACCATGAATATTATTACAGAGGATTATGAGCGGGTTAAAGCTTACGAGCAGGTTTTTGGCGTACCCATGCCGGAGGTTGGCAAAGACGGATCCATAAGCGGTCTGCCCGCACCGTACCCGCGGGAAGTGTGCGGCGTTGTCCGCAGCGGCTACCGGATTTATGAATTGGGCAAAAAAGCGGAAGAAACAGGAATTCCGGTGCAAAACCCCATTCTTGGCCGCAATACGGCGGAGGAAACCTATAAAGAATCGCTTGAAATGTACAATATGGCGGACAAATTGGGCACGACCATCTTCCATTTTGTTCACTCAGAAGCCACCCGCCATATTGACCCGTTAAATGGCAGGGAACTTATTGAACAATCGCGCGGCAAAGGCGGCATCACGCCGCAAGGGGAGCGTGAACTGGTAAAGCTTGGTGGCGGCGCTGTTCATCCGATGCGGATTAATGCCACGGGCGACACACCGCATTTATCTATACTGAATGCTTTTATTGCCGGTTTTGACGGAACGGATATTGGTCCGGTCATCCATGTTCACTTTGGCGGCAGAGGCATCCATGATTACCGCACCAAAGTGGTTAACGGCGTAAAAGCGCTGGAAATTTGCGCCGAGAATAAAATTTTTGTGCAGATCGAGTCGCATAAACATCTAAATAACATTGGCGGCACAGATGGAATGGCGCTGGCTATGTGCCTGCTGGCTGAAGGTTTGGGTATTTTGGCCGGTTTGCCGCCGGAACTCAGCGCTTTGCAAATGAATGTTGCCGGCTATAACTTGTTAGCCGACCTTGCGGCCATGCGGGCTTTCAAGGAGACGATGTGGAGTTCCAGCCTGATTGTCGTACCCGAAACCTTCCAAAACCCGCCGGCAGACCTGATCGCTGAGGCCGCGCATTTTGCCCGCATGGCAATCAGCGCCAAACTGGGCAAGGCGAATTTTTACCGTCCGAAAGCGGCAGAATCGGTGGGAATACCTACAGGGGCTTCGATGGCGAAAGCGATGTGGGCCACGCATGATGTATTCAGCAATACAGTGCCGATTGATATTCATGATCCTTATATTGAAATTCGCAAAAACGAGATATTGGACGAGGCAATGGCCGTATTAGAGAGCGTGCTGGGCGTTAAATCCCTTGTGCCCGGTGACATAAATGCTAAGTTTTGGCGCCAATACGGTATCGATGAATTAGTCGATTTGATTGTCAGGGCAGGAAAATCGGGTATCATGGATGCGCCGCGTGCCGGCGGCTGGGATCTTAAACGCCATGTCAAAACGCACCGTGACCGGGACGGAATAAAACGGTATGTGCCGGGATTCACTCCCATAGGCGTTGACGAAAAACGCGTAGCGGTAACGGCCGAGCCGGTTGAGGTCGTGCCGGAAACGAAACCTACGCGCAAGCAGAAGATGGTGCTGGCCACCGTAGGCGCAGATGCGCATGTAATGGGAGTTAATTTAATCCGCGAAGCTTTCGAAAAAGCCGGATTCGAGGTTATCTACCTGCGCGGCATGAATTTGCCGGAAACGGTGGCTGAAGTGGCAGCCGAAGCCAAGGCGGATATTGTAGGTGTCGGCAATCTGCTGGGCTTGGGACGCGAGCTCTTCCCGCGGGTAGACAGGCGCCTACAGGACTTGGGTCTCAGGGATAAGGTGGTGCTTATTGCCGGCGGGCGTATTGCGGAAAAAGAAGAAGAACACTCAACTTACGAAACAAAAATCCAAACGGAAGGAACTGCTTTCTTAGGCGTGGACGCTTTCTTCGGGCCGGGTACCGATCCGGCAAAATGCGTTGCCTGGGTGGAGCGGGAACTTGAAAGGAGAGGGATGTAATGGCAGATATGACACGGATTCCCTGTACGATTATGCGGGGGGGCACCAGCAAGGCTATTTTCCTGAAAGAAAACCACATACCGAAAGACAAAGAGGCTCGCGACAAATTAATTCTTGAAATCTTTGGCAGTCCTGATGTTCGCCAGATCGATGGCTTGGCCGGCGCTGATCCGCTCACCAGCAAACTTGCCATTATCGGCCCCTCAACCCATCCTGAAGCAGACATTGATTATACGTTTGGGCAGGTAAGCATCAATACGCCCTATATCGATTACTCGGGCAATTGCGGCAATATCTCGTCAGCCGTTGGACCGTATGCTATTGATGAAGGTTTTGTAATTGCACGGGAGCCAATTACAACTGTGAGGATTCACAATACCAATACAGGCAAAATTTTAGTCGCCGAAGTGCCGACAGAAGGTGGATTGGCGAAAGTTAAGGGCGACTGTCGGATTGACGGGGTACCGGGAACCGGTGCAAAAATCATGATGGACTTTTACGATACTACCGGTTCGGTGACAGGCAAAATGCTGCCGACCGGCAAGCCGGTGGATACAATTGAGACTACTATTGGGCCGCTTGATATATCCATCGTTGATGTCTCCAATCCCTGCGTCTTTATTCGGGCAAAAGACATCGGCATGACCGGCGGGGAAACGCCGCAGGAAGTCAACGGTAACCAGAAGCTGCTCAAGCTGCTGGAAGAAATTCGCGCCAAAGCTACTGTGATGATCGGCATGGCGCCTGATATAGAAGCGGCTACAGCGAAAAGCCCGGCCTTTCCCATGATCGCTTTTGTCGCTCCGGCCCGGGATTACGTTGATTTTACTTCCGGCCGCACCATCACCAAAGATCAGGTCGATTTTTGCTCCCGCATGATGTTCATGCAAGTGCTCCATAAAACCTATCCGGGAACTGGCACGGCTTGCACCGGCGCCGCTGCCAAAATACCCGGCACCATTGTGCATGAAGCTATTCCGCACATCGATGCTATCGATGTCATCAGGATCGGTCACCCCGCTGGCGTTATTGAAGTCGAAGCTTCATTTAAAAACGGTAAGCTGATCCGGGCTGCATTTGCCAGAACTGCGCGCCGGATTATGGAAGGGTATGTTTTTGTGCGCAATGCATAGTACACCAGGGGGAAAAATCATGGAAGCCAATGTGCTTGTTTTCGATGTGGGCAGCACGTATACCAAGCTTTGCGCGTTTCTAATGCAGCAGGATGACCTGATTTTGTGCGGGCGTTCACAGGCGCTGACGACAATAGATAATATTGAAAATGGCGTGCGCGCGGCAAAACAAATATTGATAGACAGGGGAGTTGCTATATCCCCGGACGTCAAGGTGTTTTCTACCAGCAGCGCGGCCGGCGGCCTTCGCATGGTAGCGCTCGGATATATGCCGCGCGTTACGGCTAAAGCTGCCAAAGAGGTGGCTATGAGCGCGGGTGCGCGGGTGCTGGAAGTAATCAGTCAGGAGGACCCGCCGGAATACCGCCTGCAGGTACTGCGGGAAATTCAGCCGGACATTATTCTGCTGGCCGGCGGGACGGACGGCGGCGACCAGGATTCGGTACTGACTAACGCTAAAATCATCGTTCAGACGCAAATTAAAGCGGTAGTGATCCTCGCCGCGAATAAAGAGGTGCAGCCGACAGCGTCAGAAATACTAACCGCCGGCGGGATTGCGACCATACGGGTTCCTAACGTTATGCCAACAATTCATGAACTTAAGGTTAAGCCCGCCCGCGAAGCTATTCACGAGCAATTTATCAAACAAATCACCCGGGCAAAAGGCCTTAACAAATTGTTGGCTTTGGTATCGAACGGCAAAGTGACGCCAACTCCCGGTGCGGTGCTGCTCGGTGCGGAGCTTCTGGCGAAAGGAACATTCCGGCAGGAGGGTGTTGGCGATGTGCTGGTTGTTGATATTGGCGGCGCCACCACCGATATTCATTCGGTGCTGCCCGAACTGGAAAACCTGTCGATTGAAGAAAGGGGATTGGTTATTAATAACGAAAAGCAGCCTTCCTACCGTACGGTTGAAGGTAACTTAGGGCTGCGGGTAAGCGCGACCGGCATCGTGGAGACGGTGGGGCCGCTTGGGGTGCTGGCGAAGATCGGCAAGGCCGAAGAAGAATTGGCTGAGGAAGTTACAGAATACGCCGCTTTTTTGGAGAAAAACCCGGGACACATAGCCAGGACTGAGCGTGATCGTGACTTTGATATTGCCTTAGCGGCTAGCGCTATTGAGGTTGCGCTCAAGCGGCATGCCGGATACTTATCCCAGGAATTCAACCCGGTATTGGGAATAACGCCGGGAACGCCCATCGGGCGTGATCTTCGGCGCGTGCGCTATGTGATCGCCGTTGGCGGCATATTTACGCATTTAGACCCCGGGACGCGACGGTTTATCTTGGAACAGGCCTTTAAAAACCCGGGCATCTCTCTGCTGCCGACTGAGCCGGAATTCATAATCGACGAGCAATATGCATTGTACGCTGTGGGGGCATTATCTCAGCACTATGCCGACCGTGCCCTCAGATTTGCCAAACGATATTTTGGGTTGAGGGAAGGGTGAATTCAGTGAAGAAAACAACTATTCTCCGGCAACTGTTAGCTGCAAAAGAAATCGTGGTTGCCCCCGGCGCTCATGATGTGCTTACTGCCAGGATTATTGAAAGAGTCGGATTTCCGGTTGTCTATATGACCGGCTACGGCCAGGCGGCCAGTCATTTAGGCAAGCCTGACGTAGGCCTGCTGACCATGAGTGAAATGGTAACCAGAGCGGCCAATATGGTTGAAGCTGTAAATGTACCGGTCGTTGCCGACGCGGATACCGGTTTTGGCAACGCCATCAATGTAATGCGCACCGTCCGGGAGTATGAAAAAGCCGGAGTTGCGGCAATTCAACTTGAAGACCAGGTAGCGCCGAAGAAATGCGGCCATATGACCGGACGTCAGGTTGTTTCTAAGGAAGAAATGATCGGAAAAATTAAAGCAGCGGTAGATACCAGACAAGATCCTGATCTGGTAATTATCGCCCGCACCGATGCGCGGACTGTTCATGGAATTGACGAAGCACTTGAGCGGGCAAAAGCCTATGAAGAAGCTGGCGCCGACTTGCTGTTTGTAGAATCGCCGGAAACAGTGGATGAGATGAAACGGATCACAAGTTTCTTTAAAGTACCGGTATTGGCTAACATGGTCGAGGGCGGACGCACGCCGTTTCTCCCCGTGACGCAACTGGAGCGAATTGGCTATAACATTGTTATTTTCCCTACAGCATCAACTTATATCGTAACTAAGGCCGTCATCAGATTAATGGAAGAACTCAAAGCAACAGGTACGACTGCGGGAATAATGAATGAAATGATAACATTCAATGACTTTAATGAGCTCATTGGCCTGACAAAGATTAGAGAACTTGAGAGCAAATATGTGAAGCAGCAATCGGAGGAGAAAGATGGAAGAGGAGAAGGTCATGCAATCGCAAGATGAGCGACTGTTAGATATGTTATTGCATACCCTGCCCATTATTCAGCAAGCCTTAGACCCGGATGCTGGTGTAACATTAACCGACAGGGAAAAGTTTCTCTTGTACAAACCGGGGCAGCGCCTGGATTTGAAAGTACCGTTCCATGCTGCGCTGAAACCGGGCAGCGGCGTATACCGCGCTATTCACGAAAATCGCCGGATTGATATGCGCTTCGATAGCTCTTTATATGGTTTGCCATACATAGCAACAGCCATACCGGTTACCAACTCCGTCGGCGATGTTATTGGGGCGGTTGCTATTACCCAACCTGTGGAACGCCAAGAGCAAGTACAGCATATGGCCGCTAAACTGCTTGACAGTATCACTTCCTTAGCTGCAACAACTGAGGAGATCTCGGCTCAATCCCAGGAAATTTCGGCCGTAAGCCGCGAAGCTGCCGAAATCACGGCAAAGTCTCAAGCGAGGATACGCGAAACAGACCAAGTTTTGGATATAATCAAAAATATTGCCGGACAAACAAACCTACTGGGTCTAAATGCGGCTATAGAAGCTGCCCGGGTGGGAGATCAGGGACGGGGTTTCGGGGTAGTGGCGGAAGAAATTCGTAAGCTGGCGGCAAACAGCAATGAATCGATCAGAAAAATCGAATCCATCATTAAAACCGTACAGGCTGACAGTCAGAATAATTATCGGCAAATTAGCCAGATTGAAGTGGTTATTGCCCAAGTGGCGGAAGCAATAGCACAAGTGGCTAGCACTGTACAGGAAATTGGCGGCGTAGTCAAGGATTTAGATAGGCTTGCTGAGAAATTGTAAAAGTTAGCATAAAGCAAAAGTGTTGTAAAAAAAGACCATCCAACCCGTAAAAGTTTGGATGGTCTTTTTTTACATGTTGCCTTATCAGTGATTAATAAAACAGCATCGGCGCAATTAAAAGCGATATCGTGCCGGCGACTTTGATGAGGGGGTTCATGGCCGGGCCGGAAGTATCCTTGAAGGGGTCGCCCACCGTATCGCCGATAACGGCGGCAGCGTGGGCTTCTGTACCTTTGCCGCCCAGTTTGCCGGTTTCAATGTATTTCTTGGCGTTATCCCAGGCTCCGCCCGAGTTGGCCATGAAGATTGCCAGCAAAACGCCTGCGGCGGTGATGCCGGCCAGGAAACCGGCCAGCGCTTTGGCGCCGAGAGCAAAGCCAACTATAATTGGCGAAACAACGGCGCAGATGCCGGGAATTAGCATTTCTTTAATGGCAGCTTTGGTGCTAATATCAACACAGCTGGCATAATCGGGGCGTCCGGTGCCTTCCATAATGCCGGGGATTTCACGGAACTGACGGCGAACTTCTTCAATCATCTGGAAGGCAGCTTTGCCCACTGCTTCCATGGTGATGCCGCATACCAGGAAGGGTACGGCTGCACCAAGAAAGACACCGATAATTACATTGGGCTCAGTCAGGTTGACAACGAGTTCGCCATCAACCAGAAGCGCTTTTAGGCTGGGGTTTTTTGTAATTTCTTCGGCGAAAGCGGCGAAGAGGGCGAGCGCGGTAAGCGCGGCGGAACCGATGGCAAAGCCTTTAGCGATAGCGGCAGTTGTATTGCCTACGGCATCAAGTTTGTCGGTTTTCTTGCGGATTTCGGGACCAAGCTCGGCCATTTCGGCAATGCCGCCGGCATTATCGGCAACCGGGCCGAAAGAGTCTACGGCGACAACCATTGCCGCAGTGCAAAGCATGCCCATTGCCGCCATGGCTATACCGTATGTCCCGGCCATTGTGTATGCCACCCAGGTAGCTAATACAAAAACCAAGGTGGGAAGTGCGGTGCTCTTAAGGCCGGTTGCAATGCCTGTAATGATGTTGGTAGCCGGGCCGGTTTGGGAAGCGTCGGCAATGTCCCGTGTAGGCATCTTGGCATGCGAGGTATAGTACTCGGTTATCATGCCAATCATGATGTTAACTGCAAGGCCTGCGACGATTGATATGAAGATGCCAAATCCTTTGTAGCCGAATAAAGCTGAAGCCAGGAGATAAGCCAGGATGCCGGTAATCAGGTTTGTTCCCCAAAGACCCATGTTTAAGGCTTTTTGCGGGTCGCCGTCATCGGTTGTGCGTACAAAAAAAGTGCTGACAATTGAAGCGGCAATACCGGCTGCGCCAATGAGCAGCGGGAAAAGAACGCCGTTGATGCCAAACAAGGAATTACCGATCAGCATTGCAGCAATAGCGGTAGCCGCATAAGATTCGAACAAATCAGCGCCCATGCCAGCGGTATCGCCGACATTGTCGCCGACATTGTCGGCAATTACCGCCGGGTTGCGCGGGTCATCTTCCGGTATGCCGGCCTCAACTTTGCCGACAAGGTCGGCGCCCACGTCAGCGGCCTTGGTGAAAATACCGCCGCCTACACGGGCAAAGAAAGCGATGGCGCTGGCACCAAACGCGAAGCTGTTGATCACCACGGGATCCTGAAAGAGAATATAGAGGGTGGAAACTCCAAGCAGACTAAGACCGGCGACCGACATGCCCATGACACTGCCGGCCTTAAAGGATACGTTCAGCGCTTTGTTTAAGCTGTCGCGCGCCGCCTCGGTAGTACGGGCATTGGCTTTGGTGGTTGCGGTCATACCGGCATAGCCGGCGAGAGCCGAACAGATTGCCCCTACCAGAAAGGATACCGCCAATTTATAGCCGTCCACATAAAACAGGATGGCAAATATAACGATGGTAAACGGGATCAGGGTCTTGTACTGACGGTTGAGGTATGCCATAGCGCCCTCGAAAATTGCTTCCGAAAGCTCTCTCATTTTAGGCGTTCCCTGGCTTTGCCTGAGGACGCTTGCCATGAGGTACCCTGCGAATAGCAGAGCTGCGAGGCCGGTGACTGGTGCAACATACAATAAGTCCATTAGTAAGAATCCCTCCTAGATATTTAGTGCGGTAGATTTCTAGATTTCCTAGAAGATATAATAACTATACAGGAAGGATCGATAGGATACAACATATAATATTTGAATAAAATAATAAGATTGATGTTATGAATAAAGTGCACGTGAGGCTTAAGCCATGTCACGGCAACAATTGGCAACCTTTCGAATTGTAGTGGAACAAAACTCGTTTGCCCGGGCGGCCGAGTGCCTGTATATGGCACAGTCCTCGGTTAGTCAGCAAATCGGCGCGCTGGAACGATACTATGGTGTTTTGCTTTTCAGCCGTAGCGGCAAGAAGTGTATTGTCACTCCCGAGGGTAGACTACTCTATGATCTCGCCAAGGAAATACTGACCAATATCAAAGCAATACCTGATAAGCTTAAGGAGTTGCAAACTTTAAAGAAAGGCCGGCTTCGCGTTGGCGCCTCATCGACAGTCGGCACATATTTGCTTCCTGCAATTTTGCGGCGTTACCGCGAGCTTTACCCGCAGGTTGAGCTATCGATTAAAGCCGGTTACGGGCATCAAATGGTTGATCTGGTTCGCAATCAAGTGCTGGATCTGGCGATGGTTGGGCACAATCTCAATTGGCTTGCCGATCCCACGCTGCGTTCTATTCCTGTGTCGCAGGACAGGCTCTCGCTAATCGTCTGGCCGGGACATAAGTGGTGCGGCCGCGACATGGTAGAGCCGGAAGAACTGCTCGACGGGACGATTTTTATTCATGCCAGGCAGGATTCCGGTATGCGTTCGGTGGTGGATAAGTTTCTCTATCAAGAAAATTTAGTGTTTAAGTCAGTTATCGAGATGGCCAATCATGAATCGATAAAACGGGCGGTAGAGGAACGTATCGGCTTTTCGCTCATTAGCTCGGTTGCCATACAGGACGAATTAAAAACTGGCAGACTCGCGGAAGTGCGCCTCAACCGGTTAAACAGCGTTGACCGCAATTTTTTGTTGATTTCCCGTGCCAATCAGGAATTAAACCCGGCTGAACTGGCCTTTATCCGGCTGGTAGAAGAAGGCGAAGCGTGATAATTCCTGCTCTATAAAGGTAAAAAATAAGCTCCTGAAGTCAGGAGCTTGGAGAAAGTGCGTGAGAGCATGTTAGTCAATAACCGTTTGCGACTGTTCACGCAAGTAGGCCGTTAGGTAGTAGATATGGCCGGCGCCTTTATTGGTGGAAGTGGATTTCTTCCAGCCGCCGAAAGCCTGATAGCCCGGCCAAGCTCCGGTAGTCGCCCCGGATTCCTTGTTAACATATACAACGCCGGCTTCGAGATCCTGCAGGATTGTGTCGATTTCTTCCCGCGTACCGGCGAAGATGCCTGCGGTCAATCCATGTTCCACGCCGTTCGCCCATTTGATAGCGTCTTCCAGCTTATCAAATGGATAGACGGTTACAAAGGGGAGGAACAGCTCTTCCTGCGATAGATAGTGGTCGACAGGCAGTCCTGTCACAATGGTCGGGGCCAGGTAGTAGCCATGATCATAGATGCCGCCGGTAAGAACTTTACCGCCCATAATAATCTGCCCGTCTTTTTGCGCAAGAGCGATTGCTTCTTTATAACGCTCAACGGCAGCCTTGTTGATAACGGGGCCACAGAAGGTTTCGCGCAATGTAGGATCGCCAATTACCAGTTTTTCAGCGTAGTCTTTCATGCCGGCGATCAGTTCATCGAAGCGGGAGCGATGGACAAACACCCGGGAGCCTGCCGAGCATTTTTGACCGCCCAGCCCGACAAAGGAACGGGTGCAGCCGGCAACAGCCCGTTTCATGTCCGCGGTGGCGGTAACAATCGTCGGGTTTTTGCCGCCCATCTCCACAACGCAGGGGCGTGGCCATTTGCCGCCGGCAAATACGCGGACAAGTTTCATGCCGATTTCCGAACTGCCGGTAAATGTACATCCCGCAACATTGGGGTGATTGATTAACGCCTCGCCGACAGTACTGCCGCTGCCGGTGATAAAGTTAACCGTACCGGCCGGGAGTCCGGCGTCAATAAAACATTTGGCGGTCAACCATGCGCTGAGCGGCGTGGCGGTAGCCGGCTTGATTACAACGGTATTCCCCGTGACCAGCGCTGCGCCGGCAGGACCGCCGGTCAGGGCGCTGGGATAGTTGAAGGGGGAAATGACAGCCCAGACGCCGAACGGTTTTAGTACGCTGCGGTTGTGATGTTTGGGCGATTCATTCGTGAGGTCTTTTATGTAGCCATTGTTCAGTTCCATTTGGTCGCAGGAATAGTAAACCAAATCAGCAACTTCCTGGACTTCACCGATTGCTTCCAGGCGGTTTTTGCCGACTTCCAGCGACAGAACGGCCGCGATATCAAACAGACGCTCTTCCATAAGACCGGCTGCCCGGCGCAGCAGCGCCACGCGCTCACGCCATGGGGTAGCTTTCCAGCCGGGATATGCCTTGGCAGCGGCTGCGACCGCTTCATCAACAATAGAGGCAGGCTGTTGCGGGAAATAAGCCAATACCAAACGGGTATCAACAGGCGACGGTGTTCCGGCTTTTTCCTGGGCGTAGACCGGGCGATCATAGATGTAGTTGGGATAGTCGGCTTTGAGATTGGCCTTTAGGGCGGCTACTGCTTCTTCGTAGGCTTTATGGACATCATCGTTAGCTACGGCAAGTGTGGTGTAGGTTACTTTTACCTTGGGCTTTCCTGCAATACTACTCATGCTAACACCTCACATAATAATTTTAGGGAATGAGGGTTATTATCCGGCTGCATTTCACCTCCCGAAAACTTCTTCCAGCGTGTCCTCAAAAACACTCAAGATTTCATTAATTTCCGCTTCACTCACGGTGAGCGGGGGCGCAATCATAACAGCATCGCCACTGACGCCATCGGCGCAGGCCCCGGCGCCGTAAAGCATCAGGCCCCGATCCAAAGCTTTGCCGACAACTTTATCCGTCAAGCCTTGCGACGCAGCAAAGGGTTTTCCGGAGATTTTGTCTTGCACAAACTCCACAGCCGTCATAAGTCCTAAGCCGCGGACATCGCCAATGTATTCGTGCTTAGCAGCCAAGCGCCGCAGTTCTTCCAGCAAATAAGCGCCTGTTGCGCGCGAGCGCTCAATCAGGCCGTGATCTAGCACAAAACTGATAACCGCCTTTCCGGCGGCTGCTGCAATCGGGTTGCCGCCAAAGGTAAAGCCATGCGCAAAGCGTCCTGACCCATTGCTAAACGCCTCGCGGATATGATCGCGCACAGCGACCGCTCCCAGCGGAGCGTAGCCGCCGCTTATCCCTTTGGCCATGCAGAGCATATCCGGTAGGGTTTGCCAGTGATCGACGGCAAAAGCCGCGCCGGTTCGCCCTAATCCGGTCATAACTTCGTCGGCGATCAGCAGAATGTCATATTTGTCGCAAATAGTCCGTACTGTCTGCAAGTAGCCGTCTTTGGGAACGGCTGCGCCGATGGAGGAACCGACAACCGGTTCCAGAATAAAGGCGGCGACATTATCCGGGCCTTCGCGCAGAATAGCTGCTTCTACCTCAGCAGCGCATTCCAGAGAGCAGGTGTCCGGTTTTTTCCCCCAGGAACAACGGTAACAGTAGGCTGGCGGTACATGCGGAAAATCGGCCAGAAGGGGCGCGTAGCGGCGCCGGCGCCCGATATGCCCGCTCATTGAAAGCGCGCCGAGGGTATTGCCGTGGTAACTCTGCCAGCGTGCGATGATCTTATACTTAGAGGGCTTCCCTTTTTCAATATAATACTCGCGGGCCATCTTCATTGCGGTTTCGGTAGCTTCCGATCCTCCGGACATGAAGGTGACCCAGTTAATATCGCCAGGCGACAAGTCGGCAATCAATGTCGCCAATTCCTGAACCGGGCGATTGGTAAACTTGAAGCGGTGAGTGAAGGCTACTTCCCTAAGCTGCTTAATAATTGCCTCGTTGACTTCTTCTACGCCGTGGCCGATATTGCTGACAAGGGCGCCGCAGCAAGCGTCAATGTAGCGCTTGCCGTCCGCATCCCAAAGATATAAGCCTTTGGCTTTTACAATTACCGGATATCGTTTCCGGAGCATGGGGTAGAACACATGATCATCCATGAAGATCCCTCCCGGCAGCTTCTCACCTAATGTATACGGGTTGGATAAACTAACTTCCTTTGGTGAATTCTACAAAATGGCGATTTAGATTTTGTAACTTTGAATTAGAAGGCAAACTTAAAATTAGCATAGCGGGAGGAGGATTATGCCGCTGAAGCGGCTAATATACTGCAGAACATAGTATGGAGTTGTGATTTATGGCAAAGGATAAAAAACAAGCGCCGGCGTGGTTATGGGCTTTATTGGCTATACTCGGCATACTCATTTTAAGGTATACTTTTGGAGATTTTATACGGTAAAGGCGGCTGCAAGGCCGTCTTTGCCATTTTCGGACCCGTACAGGAATTCCGGCAGCGCCGGCGAATCTAGCAAAGTATGGAAAACTTAAGAGCAGGTGAGTAGGTGATGGCGGTAACAATTAAACGCATCATGGAACTCGAAAGCGTTGCGCAAAGCATGAATCTTATTGCCGGCAAGGGTGGTTTGGGCAACACGGTGGGCTATGTAACGATTGCCGAAGCGCCGGACTTTTATGAGTGGGTATCCGGCGGCGAATTTGTTTTGTCTACGCTTTATGCTTTTAAAGACTACCCCGAACTCAGGGGGCCCGCCTTTACGGAACTGGCAAAACGGGGCGTGGCCGGCATCGGGATCAAGACAAACCGCTTTTTTGCCACAGTTCCCGACGATATAATCGAAATAGCCGATCAATTTCAAGTGCCGTTATTTGAGATTACCAGGGAGACAAAATTTCGGGAAATCATTCAGGCAATCTCGGCCGAGCTCAATAATTACCAAACTAATCTGCTGCTTGAGGTAGACCGGCATTATAAGGAGCTAGTCAAGACTGCGCTGGTGAGCGGCGATTTCGATCAGTTTCTGCAGGGGTTGGGCCGCCGGATGCGTAGCAGTCTCCTTTGTTTCCGGGCAGATGGCAAATTACTCGGCAGCTATCTGCCGTCAGCCAGGTTAAGCCCCGAAGTCATCATGGCGGCGGTCGAGGAATACAGCCGATCAAACGGCGGAATTATACATTACACCGCGCTAAAAGGATTTCATGTTTTTCCCTGCGTGATGCGCGGGCAGCCTTTAGGATATCTGATCATTTGTGTTCGAGAGCCGCTTAGCGAAAAGTTTACACTTATGGCTAATCAGCTTGCCACTTTCTTAACCCTCAAACTAATTGATCAGTTAGAAGCTGAACAAAAAATATTGACCGCATTGCTTGATCATATACTGTTTAAAAATAATTTGAGTGAAGAAGAGCTTAAAGAGCGTTTGGCGCTTCACGGCCTCAGACCGCAGGCCCGCTACCGGGCGATTGTGGTCCGGGAAGCAGACGGTCGGCACAAGCAAAATACCGGCGCCTCTGCCGGGTTAACCGGTATTGCCGGCCAAATCCGCAGTTTAGCGGGCGAAGCGCTGGCGATTCTAAGACCTGATGAGGCGGTAATCATAGCTGCCAGCCAGCAGCCGGATGAAACGCAGCTGCCGCGCTGGTTACGTGGATTGGCCGAACACATGGCGAAACCTGATTGCGGCGTGGTGATTGCCATTGGACCCGCAGTCATGAGCGCGAATGAAATCCAATTTAGTTATCATTTGGCCAAACGCACGCTGCAAGCCGGAGCGGCATTTTATAACAGCGGCATACTGTATTATGGCGATTATCTTGCGCGGCTGACACTGCTTAGGGCGACGGGTACGCCCGAAGAGGAATATTTGATATCCCGGGTTATTGCGCCGCTCGCTGAGCAGGATGCCCGCTATAATACCCGCTTGCTGGCGACTATTGATGCGCTTATGTTTGCAGATGACCTGGAGCAAGCAGCCCGTGCGCTGCACGTTCATGTCAACACGATTCGGTATCGCATTGATAAGGTTCATAGCCTTACAGGCTACGATTTTTTCACTGCCGCCGGGAGATATGTGATAACTACAGCCTATCTTATGCATTGTTTCCGGCAACGATTGTAGAAAAATACAAAAAGAGCAACTGCTTTCTAAAGTCTTCTACGAAGGCTTTTTTCTTTTGTCGAGAAATTTATGCATATGAATGAACAGACATGACTGTAAAGGAGGCCTAAAGGATGGCAGCGATCAAGTCGGCAGCCGAGGCAATCGCCGGAATTGCGTCAGGCTCGCGCATAATGTTCGGCGGATTTGGCCGCGTCGGGAGCCCGGAAACCTTGATTGCGGCGCTCGCGGAACACCCGGCGGATAATCTGACTGTAATTTGCAATGATTTGGGTAGCCACAATGAAGGGCTGGGCGTGCTATTACTCCAGAACAAGATTAAAAAGGCCATAGGTTCTTTTTTCACACCCAATCCGGATGCAGCGAAATATTATCGCGAAGGTAAACTTGAAATCGAACTTATCCCGCAGGGAAACTTCGCCGAGGCGATTCGCGCTGCCGGCGCCGGCCTGGGAGGGTTTTTGACGCCGGTCGGCGTGGGAACCGAACTGGCTAAAGGCAGAGACGTCATTCATTTTCAAGGGCGGGAATACATACTTCAGCCGCCGCTCCACGCCGACTATGCCCTTATCCGCGCCAAAGTGGCGGATACCTTGGGCAACTTGGTATATAGCAAGTCAGGACGCAATTTCAATCCTATTATGGCTACGGCTGCAAAGTGCTGCATTGCCGAGGTTGACGAGATTGTCGAAGCCGGAGAACTTTCGCCCGAAGAAATTATTACGCCGTTCCTCTATGTTGATATTCTTGTGAAAAGGGGGAGCAATGATGCTGACTGACGAGGAACGCAAAGAGAGGATTGCCAAACGTGCGGCGGAAGAGCTGGCCGATGGCATGGTGGTTAATCTGGGGGTGGGGATTCCTACGCTGGTTGCCAATTATGTTGCCGGTAAAAAAGTGTATCTGCAAAGCGAAAATGGCATTTTAGGCGTCGGTCCGTATCCTAAGGCAGGCGAGGAAGATAAAGATCTTATTAATGCCGGCAGAAAGCATGTGACAATTGTGCCAGGCGCGTCTTTTTTTGATAGCGCACAGTCTTTCGGGCAAATACGCGGCGGGCATATCGACTGCACTATCATTGGCGGTTTGCAGGTAAGTGAGACGGGTGATTTGGCAAACTGGCTTGTTCCGGGCAAAGACGTGCTTGGCGTTGGCGGTGCCATGGATTTAGTCGTCGGCGCGCCTAAGGTCATTATTGCCACTCAGCATACCACCAGGGAAGGGGAAGCCAAAATAGTTCCTACTTGTACCCTGCCGCTTACGGCTAAACAAGCTGTCGACATGATTATCACCGAATACGCGGTTTTTCGTTTCCATGGAGGCCGTCTCATCCTTGAGGAAATTACTTCCGACTTTTCCCTGGCTGATTTACGGTCAGTTACCACAGCCCGCTATGAAATCAGCCCGGAATTGAAAGTGAGAGTGGTGTAAATATGCATGAGGCAGTTATTGTCTCGGCTGTCAGAACGCCCATCGGCAAACTGGGAGGAGCCATGAGGGAAGTGCTTGTCGAGCATCTTGCCGCCACCGTCATCGGGGAAGCGCTGAAGCGGGCAAAGCTTGAACCAGGCGCAATTAACGAAGTCATTTTCGGACACGCTAAACAGTCGAGCGATACTCCTAATCTTGCGCGGGTCGCTGCGCTGTATGCCGACTTGCCGGTTGAAATACCTGCTTATACCGTGCATCGACAATGCGGCTCCGGCTTGCAGGCCGTAATTTCGGCCGCGCAGGCAATCCGTTTGGGCGATGCCGGCGCAGTGATATGCGGCGGCGCTGAGAGCATGAGTACCGCGCCGTATTACCTGCGCAGTGCACGTTTTGGTTATGGTTCCGGCAACGGCGAGCTTCTGGATTCCAACACTGAAAGCCAGCCCAAGTCGCAGCCGGTCGAAGTATATGGCCGGTTGACAATGGGTATGACCGCTGAAAACCTGGCGGAAAAATATCAAATATCGCGACAGGAGCAGGATGAGTTTGCCTGTTTAAGTCAGGCGAAGGCGTTGGCCGCCATTGCTCAGGGCAAATTTGAAGCGGAGATCCTGCCTGTTGAGATAACAGAAGGAAAAAACACGCGTGTTTTCACTATTGATGAATTTCCCCGGCAAACTTCTGTAGCTGAACTGGCGAAACTCAGGCCGATATTTAAAAAGGATGGAACGGTTACCGCCGGCAATTCTTCCGGTCGCAATGACGGCGCGGCGGCGATGGTGATGCTGTCACGGGAAAGGGCGATAGCGATGGGAATTCGCCCGCTTGCCAGAGTTGTTTCTTATGCCAGCGCGGGTGTTTCACCTGAAATCATGGGAATCGGACCGGTGCCTGCCACACGCAAGGCATTGGCTCTCGCAGGACTTTCGCTTACCGACATTGGTCTGATTGAACTTAATGAAGCGTTTGCCGCGCAGAGTTTGGCGGTAATTAAAGAGCTTGGCGCTGAACTGGCGAAAATAAATGTCAATGGCGGGGCAATAGCTCTCGGGCATCCGATCGGTGCGACCGGCGCCCGCATTGCGGTAACGCTGCTTTATGAAATGCTGCGGCAAGGCGTAAGATATGGACTGGCGACGCTTTGCATCGCCGGCGGCCAGGGGACGGCAGTAATCTTCGAGAACTTAGCTACGGCAAACTAGCGATTGCCCCGGCAGGAACCTGCCATGCGGACGGCGAAAATCACTCCGATACGGAAGTTTAAAGGAGTGGGGAGCATGGACTTTTTGCAGTTGGTAACAACCAGCCGCAGTTACCGGCGTTTTTATGAAAACGAGCCTATCAGCCGGGAGACGCTGCGCCAATTAGTCAATTATGCACGGCTGGCCCCTTCGGGTTCTAACCGGCAGGCGCTGAAATACTACGTCGCCTGTGACAAAGAACTAAATGACAAAATTTTTCCGACGCTGCTCTGGGCAATGTATTTGAAAGACTGGCCCGGGCCTGAGGCGGGAGAGCGGCCTGCCGCCTATATTGTCATTGTTCAGGATGAAAATTATAAAATGGCGGCCGGCATTGACCACGGCATTGCTGTCCAGACGATTATGCTGGGCGCTGCCCAAATGGGGCTTGGCGGCTGCATGTTTGCCAATATTTATAAGGATAAATTACGCGAGGCGCTGGGTATTCCGGAAACGCAGGAAATTTTGCTGGCGATTGCCCTGGGCAAGCCGAAAGAAACGGTCGTGATTGACGAAATCGGTCCGGACGGCGACATTAAGTACTGGCGCGATGAAAACCAGGTGCATCATGTTCCCAAACGCAAGCTGGATGATATTATCTTGAACTGAAAAATTCCGCAAGGCCTGTGCCTTGCGGACAGACCGTAGACAAATCCCGCTTTCAAGCTGAAAGGCTTGGAAGCGGGATTTGCCATTTCGCTGAAATCCTGCTGAA
>JAOACF010000090.1 GCA_026417995.1 Negativicutes bacterium | reverse complement strand
TAAGATTTTATTAAAAGCACTCGGAAAAGCGGCGAAACCATGCCTAATAGGTAATGAACAGGAGGATGAAAAATGGCCAGAATAGTTGTTTCTTGCTTGATTTTCCTGAGCGTGCTGGCCTTCATGTCGGTCGCTCTGCCGGCGGAGCAGCCGCGCGGAGTATCGGCAATTCAGTGTGGCACGTCGGTGAGCGGCGCGGTTCCTTTGGCGGTAAAGTGCGGATATGGAAGAAGCTGTCAGGACGGGTATAGCTGCTGCAACACCGGAAATGGGAACATTGTATGTTGTCCGGACGGGAAACAGCATTATTGTCCCAGTACTAACAAATGCTACGCTACATACCAAGATGCTAATGCTGCTTGCGGCAACAACTGGACGGTGTGTTACAAGCCGGCACAATAGCGGACAGACGGAGTGGCGCCAAAAATGAGAATTGTTATCAAGAAAACCTCCGTAGTATAGGCAAGTACGCCCTGCGGAGGTTTTAAAATATCCATTATAATTCCAGCGGTCGGTAGCACCAAAGCAACTGCCTGAGTTTTTTTCTGTTCCACGACCTTTTCAAGGTTTCGGCTTGCCGGCTTCGATGCCTGCGAGAGCTCAGCCCATAGTTTTGACCAACAATACCGGGGCGGGATATACAAGTTTAAATTTTTTTAAGCGGCGTTACTTTTTGTTTTGATCGGCGTTTACTGTATTGGAACGATATGGCAGCAGAAGAATATGTTGCCGACGGATGAGAACACAAAAAGGAGGCCGATATCGATGAAAAAAATATTAGCCGTCTTCCTGCTAACTTGTATGGTTACAACGGCTTGGGCTGCTCAGGGGGGCTTTGTAAACAAGATCAAACTGACGGAAATACCGGTGGAAATCAAGGCCAACGGACTGCCGCTAGCCGATTTGCTGTCGGTGCTCAGCGAGCAGAGCGGCGTAAACATCATTGCCGTTCCGGAGGTGGCCGAGTTGCAGGTTGATCTTCGGGTGGAGGCGCACGAGACGCTTGAAAAATTCCTGGTCTCGTTGGCAAGAAACTATCAGCTTGCTTATCGGATGAATGAGAAGAGAAATGCCGTTATCATTTTTCCGGCACCCCGCTACGCCGAATATGGATTGCCGTTAAGTCTTGGAGCAATGCATAAGTCGGGGTGGCCGGAGCAAAGCAGGTTAAGCGCGTATGTCGCGCCATCGCCTTTGGATGGATACTTGCCAAGCGTCGCATTTAATACCGAAGAATATAGAAGAATTTATGATAACAGTTATCATGAGGCGCTAAGTTCTCCCCTCTCGACTTTTTCCATCGATGTTGATACGGCATCCTATAGCAATGTCCGCCGCTTTATCAACTCCGGCCAATTGCCTCCTCCCGACGCAGTGAGAACAGAAGAGATGATCAATTATTTTACCTATGACTACCCGGAGCCGCTGGACGGACATCCCATTGCTGTCACCGCCGAGGTGGGTGCGTGTCCGTGGCAGCCGGCACATAAATTAGTGATGATCGGACTTAAGGGGAAAAGCCTGCCGAAGGAAGAACTGCCACCCGGCAATCTGGTTTTCCTGATCGATGTCTCGGGGTCTATGGCCGAACCGAGCAAGCTGCCGCTCCTAAAAACTGCTTTCAAGTTGCTGGTTAAAGAGCTGCGCAATGAGGACAGGGTTTCTATTGTCGTTTATGCCGGTAGGGCCGGAGTGGTGCTCGATTCAACTCCGGGAAGCGATAAAGATACCATCGTCAGAGCTATTGACAGCCTCGCAGCCGGCGGTTCCACTGCGGGCGGCGAAGGTATCGAACTTGCCTACCGGATAGCAAAGAAAAACTTTTGCCGAGCCGGCAATAACCGAGTAATTCTGGCAACCGACGGTGATTTCAATGTTGGCGTGTCCAGCGAAGGAGAACTCACCCGGCTGATAGAAGAAAGGCGCAACGACGGTATCTTTCTTAGCGTCATTGGTGTTGGCACTGGCAATATCAAGGACAACAAGATGGAAGCGCTGGCCGACAAGGGGAACGGGAATTATTTTTATCTCGACAACATTCAGGAAGCGAAAAAGGTGCTAGTGGGGCAGTTGGCCGGCACACTATATACCGTTGCCACAGATGTCAAGCTGCAGGTAGAGTTTAATCCTGCAAAAGTTAAGGCTTACCGGCTGATTGGCTATGAAAACAGGACGCTGAACAATCGCGACTTCAACGACGATAAGAAAGACGCCGGCGACATGGGGGCCGGTCACTCGGTTACGGCGCTGTACGAGATAATTCCCGCTGCCGCGCTTGAAGCAACCGGGGGAACTGACCCGCTTATATATCAGCGCCCGGAGATCATCCCGAGCGATGAGCTGCTGCAAGTCAAAATCCGTTATAAGCAGCCGGCGGAAGATACAAGTATTCTGCTCACAAAACGTATCAGCGGGCAAGAGGTTGCCGCCGTTCCTACCGACAACTTCAGGTTCGCGGCCGCTGTCGCTGAATACGCCATGCTGCTTCGGAATTCGGAATATAAAGGGCAGTCATCTTACCGCCAGGTGCTGGATTTGGCCGCAGGCGCCAAGGGAACAGACGCTGCAGGATTTCGGAATGAATTCATCAGGATGGTAGCGGTCAGTCAGCTATTGGATGAAAGATAGTTTTGCTGACATAGCAATTTTCGGGATTATATACGGGAACGGCCTTTAACGATGCCCGTTAAGGTCGCTCAGACCCGGTTTTCAGGGGGGAAGGGATGAGCAGAAGATATTGTACGATAATTTCCGCGCTGGCGTTTAGCGGCGCGGTGGTCGCCGGATACCTTACATATTTGCATTACTATCCCACGGGATACGCCGAGTTTATCCTGTGCGGCAGCCAAACCGCCGGAAACTGCGACTCTCTCAGCCAGTCGGAGTTCGCGACGATTTTCGGCCTCCCGGTTGCTGCCTATGGGCTGTTCATGTTTCTGTTGATCCTGTTCACAGCCCTGGTGGCCGACTATGCGGGCGGAGCATACTACACATATGGTCTCGCGCTCAATCTGCTGCTGCTTGCCCTGTCGATGGCGGCCGACGCCGTTCTTGCCGGGGTGATGATTTGGCTGAAAACATTTTGCTTCCTCTGCTTGTTAACCTATGCGATCAATTTGCTGCTGTTTTTAACAGCTTGGATGTGGTATAGGCACCTGAAGGACCAGGAAGGAATTTCTTTGCGGATAGCTTTTCGCAGTATTATGACAAGGGAGTCTGACGGTCCGGAGCAAAAGGCAGTCGCCTCGCTCTATGTCTTGTTTGTTTTTCTGCTGGCGTTCGCAGTTTTTTCCACGTCCTATGTTTTGCAGATGAAGACGCTTGCTTTTCGACAGTCTAAAGAACAGATGCAGCAGGTCGTCGCGGACTTTTACCGTCAAGAAGCTGAGAAATTGGAGCTGCCGCCGAGTTTGCTGACGACCGGTCCGGCCGGCGCGAAGGTTCAGATAATAGCGTTTACCGATTTTCTCTGTTCGGCCTGCTATCAGTTCTTCCGGTTGGAAAAGGAGCTAACCGCTAAATACGGCGACAAAATAGCGTTTGCTTATTACAATTACCCGCTTGATCAGGAGTGCAATCAATATGTCAGGCAAACGGTATACAAATCGTCCTGCACCGCTGCCAAGGCAATGCTGGCTTCGGCGCTGACAGGGGTCTTTCCGGTTTACCTGGAAAAACATTTTTCCCGATATAACGATTTTCACGGAAAGTACGACAGGGATAAGGCCCTGGAAACGGTAGCCGGGCTAATTGAGCCAAAGTGGTTTATGGACCAAGCCGAATCGGCGGCGGTGCAGCAATTGCTGCAGCGTGATATCGAACTGGCGGAAAAAATGAATATCAAGGCCACGCCCACTATATTCATCAACGGCCGCCGGCTGGAGGGCGTGCCGCCGCGTGAAGTCGTGGAAATGATTGTTCAAAAGGAACTAAAAGTTCTGGGAAGTGGCGGATCCATGCGCCAGGGCAGCGGAAGACCGTGATGAACCCGGCAACGGCAAATGAAATCGGGAAAACCGGGAAGAGGATGGGAGGCGACATGAAATGCGAGGGGTATACATGAGGTGTAGATTTGCAATGCTGTTGGCTATGGTCTTCCTTATCGGCGCGCTTTTACCGACTCAGGCCGCCACAGCGCAGCTCGACAGCGTTTTGGGTGTTTCGTGGGGGGCTTCGACGGAACAGGTGCGCCAGATTATGGCCAAAAACAACTTTTCTTTTTATAAGGAAACTACAGATGTAGTCAGCGGTACTCCCATATTGTCGTTCAAAGGAATGTATGCCGGTTATCCGGCGTACATTTACGTGCATTTTATTGATGGTCAGATGTGGCAACTCGTCGCTTCTTTGTGGGAAGATGATATTGGCGGATTGAATTACCCGTTCGACGATCTGAGCAAGCTGCTTTCCGGCAAATACGGCCAGTCATACCGCAACGACTCTTACAATTTACCGGTCCATTCCCCCAAGCAACTCGTGCCGATTACTAAATACATTTGGAGTATCGGCGGCGAAGCGAAAACGATCACGCTCAGCAAACGGCCAACCTTCACGGCTGGCCAGGATAAAATGCTCGGCAGCGTGTCTGTCACCTATGCGAACGTGGAACTGTACAACGCCCTGAAAAACAAGTCGCGGCAGAATATATAAGCAATAATGCCCCAAACGCCGGCTATAGAGGATCAGGCCAGAAGGATTGCCCCGAAAAACGGAAATATAACGGTAAGAGGTGAGAATATGAGATTACAGATGAACTATTCGCGGCAGCATGTAATGATAAAAAAGAATCTTCTCCGACTATGTTTTGTTTATTTGGTGTTTTGCATTATTGCGGCAGCCAGTATGCCGGCAATTGCCGCTCCCCGGCATGATGCCGCATTGAAAGCCGATTGCCTGGCGGCAACGGTCAAGGCCATCAAAAAAGAAATGGATCGGCACCGGCAATGGCTCGAAGCTCGCAAGAAACAAGGCGACAAAAAGGGCACGGCGGCGATGGAGGAGGCTTTGGCGCGGCTGCAGGCAGACCTGGACAAGTATCAGTCTATGGATGCCGAGAATTATGTATTGCCTGAGCCGATCAAAAGAACCATTTGGGTTGGCGAGGAATTGCAGGAAGATCCGATTTTGAATATCGAGGAAATGACCAAGAGCGGGCCGTGGTATCATGTGATTGGCATAGCGGGAGGAGATTACAAAATACTCAAGCCGATAGCCAAGTACAACGTGACTTTATATCTGCTTTATCCGCGCAGCTATTGGAGCATGAGCAGCGCCTACGTCTATATTGCGGCTGTATCGCCGGCGGATTCGCCTCAGGAAACCAAACGCATCCAGGGCGAAGTTTTTGCCAGATTGTACAGTGGTAGTTCCGGCAAATTGATCAAGTGCGACGCCTATAAAATATACTTGCTGCCGAACGACAGGCCGGGAACGCGGGGAGAGCTGCTGCTTGAAGCGCAGCAATCCGAGTTTGATATTACAATACCGGCGGCAAAAATCAGGCAGTATCCGTATATAGAATTCGTTTCGCCTTATGGCAGTAAAACGATTGACCTGCGGGAGGTAAAAGACGGCGAATGGCTTGAGCTTTACTTGGTGCCGCAAGTCATCGTCAAGAAGCCGGTGATTTATCTTTATCCGGAGAATGTGCAGCCGGTTGAAATCAGGCATGATTTTAAAGGCAGGCTGCTTACGACCTTCCCCGAATACCATGACGGCTGGACGGTTATTGCGTCGCCATCGGGAGATTTGCTCAACACCAAAGACAACAGGCATTATCAATACCTGTTCTGGGACGGAATTTATGACTTCCCGCCCGAGCACTACCGTTTTACAAGCGGCTTTGCGGTAAAAAGGGGAGACTACGCTGCGTTTTTACAAGAAAAGCTAACGCAAATCGGCCTTAGCGAACGCGAAATAAATGATTTTATCGTCTATTGGCTGCCGGAGATGAATCAATACCCGAATTGCTTTATCCGATTTCGGCTCAATGACAATATCGGGGGCAGCTCAACCCTGACAGTTAAGCCCCAGCCGCAAACAATGATAAGATTATTTATGGAGTTTTACGGTTTTAACGCCTGGAAAGATCGGCCGCATTTACCTGAACAAAACCTGCCCTCCATAGCCCGGCAAGGTTTTACTTTGGTAGAATGGGGCGGGAGTAAACTTGATTTTTTCACTGTTGCTCCGCCGGAAAAGGATGATAACGCTGATTTTGCCTATTTGGGCGAAGATAAAGATATTCGATTTTACGGATTGCCGCAAACGGGGCAATTGCAAGAACTGCGGGTACGCCTTGAACTTGGGCCTGCGGCGCGGGAACGGCTGCAGCGCGAACGGCCGCCGACCATCGGCCCCCAAGACGTACTGGCCAATATTGCAGCGGCCGAGTGCCGCATCAGGGTAAGCGCAGCTAATGAAATTGACGTTATTGAACAAGTTTGGCTGGATGACAATAAAAGGATTGTCGGCCGCGTCGAAAGCAGCCACGGGCACGGGGGCGATTGGCCGGCAAATCATCTGGCGAGCGAGAGCCAACAGTTTTTGAAGCGTTGGTTGATGTTTGGCGATGCTGTTGTGAAACCCCCCCGCAACCCCCAAAAATCTTGGGCGAATGACTCTGAAAAATGGCTATGGGGAATCATCGATTGGGACACAGGTATAAACGAGGCTAAGCGTTTCTTGACGACACTGGGGTTTGCGTGGCAAGGCGGCAGCGAATTAGCGACAGGTGAAGAATGGCTGAAGTTGCCCAAAGTTCCTTTTGTTGGTCTCTCATGCGAGTATAAGCTGACGTGGCGCAATGAACGTCTGGTGGCAATTGACATCGCGTCAGTTGAGGCGAAGGCTTTAGGCGTCGACGCCGGTTACAGCGCGCTTGTTTCCGCCTTTACCGCTGATTACGGTTCTCCGACGCAAAAAGTTTCCTATACGCTTAAGAGCTTTCCCCCGGTTTTGGTCGAGCGAACTACATGGATGATTAAGCCGGACAACGGTCCTGCCTTTATCGCCGCTGTTGGGCAAGAGCGCCAATTGGTATTTCCTGATGTAACTGATTCAGACGCGCCAGGGAAACTGACCGTCAGTTTCAGGCGTTTAGTTAACGGCGGATAATGCTGGAAATAGAGCTTTTGGCAATTTGTTAAAGTCATGATAAAGATTTGCAAAGAAGGTTGCTCTTAAGGGGCAACCTTTTTTATTTTAATAATAGTACGAGCTCACAGATGTAGTACATGCTTTTTGGCATTTTATGGCGGCACTCGCCGAACGGCATGCTGCATTTATAAAAAAGTTCATATATAACAGAAAAAAGTTCGGTATTGACTTGCCAAAATGCTTTACATATACTTAAGCTGAATTTGAATTGTAATAGAAATTGCCGGAAATGCCAATCATTTACAAGGGGGTTTTTTTGTGGAGGTTCGTTACTCAGCGCATCCCCAGGATTTCAAAGCCTATGATACGACCCGAATCCGGGACGAATTTCTCATTCAGGGGCTTTTTACGGCTGGGAAGGTAAAGATGGTTTACAGTCATGTGGACCGCATGATTACGGGCGCTGCCGTTCCGGCAGAAGAACGACTCGAACTCACAGGCGGCAAGGAAATGGGGTCAGATTTTTTCCTTCAGCGCCGCGAATTGGGTATTATTAACATAGGGGGAGCAGGTACCGTTACAGTCGACGGCCAGGTATTCGAGCTGGCAAAAAGCGACGGTCTTTATATCGGCATGGGCGCGCGGGAAGTGTTGTTTAGCAGTCATGATCCCCTGCAGCCTGCGAAGTTTTATTTTAACAGTGCCCCGGCTCATCGTACATACGACAATGTGAAAATCGGACTTAGCGATATCCAGCCCGTTCATTTAGGATCGCAAGCACAGTCTAATACCCGGACGATTTACAAATATATTCATCCGCAAGGTGCTAAGAGCTGTCAGCTGGTAATGGGTATGACCGTGTTGGAACCCGGTAATATGTGGAACTCTATGCCGTGCCATACCCATGAACGGCGCATGGAAGTGTATTTATATTTTGACCTTCCTGAAAATGCGGTGCTGTTTCATTTTATGGGTGAGCCGAATGAGACGCGGCATATTGTTATGCGCAATGAGGAGGCGGTGATTTCTCCCAGTTGGTCTATCCACACAGGCGTAGGCACAGCCAGTTACCGGTTTGTTTGGGGGATGGCGGGGGAAAACCAGACTTTCGACGATATGGATCATGTAGCCATGACGTGTTTAAAGTAGCGCTCAGTTAAGGAGGATTGACCAGTATGATTTTGAATAAATTTTCGCTCGCCGGACGGGTAGCCATTGTTACTGGCGCCAGCCGCGGTTTGGGTGAAGCGATGGCTTTGGGGTTGGCCGAAGCCGGGGCCGATGTGGCGGTAGTCGCCAGTTCTGCCAAAATCGAAGAAGCTTCCGCCCGAATTTGTGACCTGGGAAGAAAATCTATTTCCATTCAGGCTGATTTGGCTGACATGGCTGTTATTCCAGGCATCATTGAGAAAACGTTGGCCGAATTTGGCAAGATTGATATTCTGCTCAACTGCGCCGGCATTATTCGCCGTCGTGCAGCCATTGATTTCGCGGAAAAAGACTGGGACGACGTAATCAACATCAATCTTAAGTCCCTCTTTTTCCTGTCTCAGGCAGCAGCGAAAGAGATGATGAAACAAAAGAAGGGTAAGATTATTAATATAGCTTCCATGCTGACCTTTCAAGGAGGAATTCTTGTGCCTTCATATACGGCTTCCAAATCGGCGGTTGGCGGCTTGACGAAGGCACTGGCTAATGAATGGGCTGCTTACGGCATTAACGTAAACGCCATCGCCCCCGGCTATATGGCTACCGAAATGACGGAAGCGATTCAAAATGATCCTAACCGCAATCCCACTATTTTGGCCCGTATTCCGGCCGGCCGCTGGGGAACGCCTGAAGATATGAAAGGTGCCGCCGTGTTCCTGGCATCTGATGCTGCCGATTACCTGCATGGACACATCTTGGCCGTAGATGGCGGTTGGCTTGGCAGGTAAGCGGTTATAAAACAAAATTAGCATAAAACGCAGAACTGAGCCTTTCGGATGAGAGGCTCAGTATTTTATTTCCTAAATAAAACACAAAAATTCCGAAAATCTCTCCGTTTTCTGTATTTGGCTAAACTCGTACAATTGAAGTGGTATTACTTGTAAGGAGGAGACGATGGAACAAATAAAAAAAATTGCACTTTTTATTGATACCGTATTTGAGTCGATTGCTTTGATTGGCCTTGCATCGATGATTTTGGTAGTCACTTTGCAGGTTGTAACTAGGAAACTGTTTAATTTTGTCTTTTTCTGGTCAGAAGAGGTGACTCTCCTCCTGCTCGTATGGTTTTCTTTTATGGGCATGGCAATTGGCTTTCGCGAGGGTCTTCATCTCGGCATGGATTCCCTTGTTGATTATCTCCCGCAAAAAATTCAGCGGGGGATCGAGGCGCTGATTGAAGTTTGTATTTTTGGCTTTGGCACATACCTGATCATCTATGGCTGGGAATTTACCGTTCTGATGCATGATTCTACGCTGGCCGCAACTAAGCTACCAAACAGCATAATTTATTTTGTTATGCCGGTGACAGGGCTGATGACCTGCGTCTATGCCGCGCTTCATCTGGCAGGCGTTAATACCAAGCGCCACAAAGGCAATGAGATTGAGATGGGCGCAGGACTGGGAGGCCGGGACTAATGGATACTTCAATCGCAATTACCGTTTTGGCAGTCAGTTTTGTCGGGCTTATGCTCCTCAAATTTCCGGTGGCGCTTAGCTTGGCAGGTTCAACCTTAATAACGCTGATTTATATGGATATCCCGTTGCCTGTCCTCGGACAGCAGATGATTCATGGCATAAGCTCATTCTCGCTGCTGGCGATCCCTTTTTTCATTCTTACCGGCCAGATTATGGGCGAAGGTGGCTTGGCCTTGCGTTTGGTCAATTTTGCCAATCTTATTGTCGGACGCATTCGCGGTGGGCTAGCGCTGGTAAACTGCATAGCATGCATGTTTTTCGGCAATATCTCCGGTTCAGCGGTGGCTGACGCTTCCTCGGTGGGTTCGGTAATGATTCCGATGATGAAGAAGAAAGGGTATGACGTTGATTATTCGGTAGGACTTACCATATCATCGGCCATTCAGGGAGTGGTGGTACCGCCAAGCCACAATCTGGTGCTTTACTCGATTGTCGCCGGCGGTGTTTCCATTAAGGCGCTGTTCCTTGCCGGCATTGTGCCCGGTTTCATTCTGCTTGGTTCGCTAATGACAGTAGCCTACATATACGCTATCAAGCGAGGATATGAACCAGGAGAACCCGTACCGAAAGAACAACGTCCCGGTATCATTTTTCACGGACTTCTATCGCTGTCGCCGGCTTTTATCATTCTCGGAGGTATCCTGTCTGGCTGGTTTACTGCCTCTGAATCCGGCGCGTTAGCAGCGCTGTATGCCTTTATTCTTTCCTTCGTGGTATACCGGGAAGTACCGCTAAAAAACATGTGGCCGGTGCTGAAGCGCACTTTCCGGACGGTGCTTATGGTATATTTCCTCATCGCAACCTCGGCGGCGTTTGGCTGGATTATGGCCTATCTCAAACTGCCGGCGCTGATCACCGAGATGTTCCTGTCGGTGTCTGACAGTCCGTTCATGATTATGTTGTTAATCAACATATTGCTGCTGTTGCTTGGCGGACCGATGGATATGGCGCCGATGATTTTGATTATGACGCCGATATTGCTCCCGGTTTGCACCGCAATCGGCATCGATCCGGTTCACTTTGGCCTGATTTTGATTTTCAACGCCGGTATGGGGCTCTTGACGCCGCCGGTCGGCACTGTCCTGTTTGTTGGCTGTGCCATCGGCGGGATAAGCATATCGCAGGGAACCAAAGCCATGATGCCCTTCTTCTGGGCCATGATGGTGGTTTTGCTGCTGATTACCTATGTGCCGCAAACCGTTATGTGGTTGCCTACTATGTTTAAGTAGCGGTATGAAATGCATTAAGAAGGTTTTCTCATAACAAAAACAAATTAAGGAGGAAGACAAAATGAACAAAAAGGTATTAGCTGTGATCCTGACGGTAGCTATGCTGGTGCTGTTGCTGGCCGGTTGCGGCGGTAAAGATGCCAAGCAGGGTGACAAAAAGGCCGAAGGTGCAAAGTATACCTTCCGTCTGGCCGAAACCCATCCGCCCGAGCATCCGACTGCTCAGGCAGACAAAGAATTTGCCAAGTTAGTTGCAGAGCGATCCAATGG
>JAOACF010000089.1 GCA_026417995.1 Negativicutes bacterium | reverse complement strand
GGGAGACAAACCGTATTATGAAGCTGATCTTACCGGGCCAATCGCCATTGTCGTTGGCAGCGAAGGCCAGGGAATGGGGCGGCTGGTAAAAGAAAACTGCGACTTTCTCGTAAAAATCCCCATGCGGGGGAAAATAACCTCACTCAATGCGTCGGTGGCTTGTTCGCTACTCTTATACGAAGTATTAAGGCAGCGGGAGTTGAAGAACTAGATGCAGCACAAATCCGTAATCACCGGCATGCTTGTCGTTGCGGCGCTTCTAACTTTTGGATTCAGTGCGGTTCGGCCGCTTTACTGGCCGTATGTCTATTCCGGCGTCTACCTGGAAGGGGTGGAGGTAAGCGGTAAGACACGGGAGGAAGTAGCGCAGCTTTTGTTATTCTGGCAAAACCAGTACCGGACAAAAACGCTAACGGTGTATTACGGTGATACTAACTACCGTATTGCGGCCCAGGATATTGAATTTGAGATTGATGTGGAAAGCACGCTGGACGAGGTTTGGCATGTCGGCAGGCGCGGTTCCTGGCCGGAACGGCTGCGGAATATCAAAAATGCCAAGCAAGAAGGCTATCGCGTTCCGGTGCGTTTCCGCTATAATGAGAATAAGCTGGCGAATTTATTCGAGCAGTGGAAGGAAGCCATTGACCGGCCGCCTCGCAATGCGGCGTTGAGCATTGTGACAGGCGATATCGTGCCGCAAGAGCCTGGCAGACGCCTGGAGGTCGAACTGCTGCGCCCGGCCCTGCTTTCAGCGCTGCGCAAGAAGGATGCGGCCAATGTCGCCTTGCCGGTGACCCCGCTTTACCCGGAGATAACCGTTGCTGATATTGCCCAAACTGGTATACGCGAACTGTTGGGACAGTTTACAACCGTCTTTGATGACAAAGACGTCAACCGGACGGCCAATGTGAAGCTGGCCGCCCGCAAAATCAACGGACATATCGTGTATCCGGGCCAAGTATTCTCATTTAATGAGACAGTGGGTCCGCGCGACAAGGCGCATGGCTTCCGGGAAGCCTTGGAGATTGTCGACGGCGAATTTGTTCCCGGTGTTGGCGGCGGGGTGTGTCAGGTTTCCTCCACGCTTTACAATTCGGCACTATTGGCAAATTTGGCGATTGTCGAGAGAACCAACCACTCCAAACCGCTGGTTTATGTGCCGATAGGCCGGGATGCGACCGTCGCCTACGGTGTTATCGACTTTAAATTTAAAAACACGCTGGACTTTCCGGTTATGATTATGGCTGAAACACAAGGGAATAAGCTGCATATCGGTCTTTTTGGCCAACAGCGGTTTCCCGGCACAGTGGAAATTGTGTCCACTGACCGGCAGGTAATTCCGCCGTCGGTTGTCAAACGCCAGGACCAGGCGCTGTACCTAGGCGAAACCAAAGTAGACAGGCAGGGGAAGCCGGGATATGAAGTGACGACCATCCGGATTGTCCGCATGAATGGCCGGGAGATTAAACGGGAGGTCTTGTCCAAAGACCGCTACCTGCCAGAAGATACGGTGGTTAAAGTCGGTACCCGGATGCCTGATTTTAAGCAAGATAAAATGTAAGGGGAGTACCGATGACCGACCGCATAATTGTTGATGGCTATAATGTGGTGAATGCATGGCCCGAGCTTAGCGCGCTGAAAGAGCAGGATTTGCAGCATGCCAGGGACGCGCTCAGCGATATTCTGGCCGGCTACGGCGCGTTTAAAAATATGAAAGTGACCCTGGTCTTTGACGCTCATCTAATTGCT
Source organism: Negativicutes bacterium (assembly GCA_026417995.1). Lineage (GTDB taxonomy): Bacteria > Bacillota > Negativicutes > Sporomusales > JAOACF01 > JAOACF01. The sequence continues at coordinate 9,647 of JAOACF010000089.1, read as the reverse complement.
GGCAGCAATCATACCGAGATTGTCAGCCCGCATTTGGAGGTAGTTTATACCAATGAAGGGGAAACTGCTGACAGCTTCATAGAGAAAATGGTATACTCGCTAGTACGTCAAGGCGAGCGTGTCTATGTTGTAACCTCCGACTGGGCCGAACAATTGGCCGTGCTCAGTTTCGGCGCCTGCCGCATTTCCGCCCGAGAATTCCGGCAGGAGGTGCAGGCGGTCAACAAACTGATCCGGGAGGGGTATGCCGAAACGGCGCTTACCTACCGCCGCCAGGAGTTGGCCAGCCGCCTGGACAAAAAGGTGCTAGAACGCCTCGATAAAATCCGGCGGGGAGGTTAGGGTGGCAATAGCGGCTTGACTAATCTCGGTTTTCTAAGGTATAATGAGCCTTGATAGTGCATGTACCATGGTTTTAGCGGCACTAAGCGATTAGTGCGGTTTCTTTTTTTAAACTAAAGATGGGGGCGATGTGATGCGGGCTAATACTCAACGCGAACTGTACAGTTGTTTTGAGAATATGACCGACGAAGAAGTTGTAATTGATGCCCGGGATAATAGCAATGCAGTCGCACTCGAGTATTTGATCAACAAATACCGCAACTTCGTTCGCGCTAAAGCAAGGTCATATTTCTTAATCGGGGCAGAGCGTGAGGATATTATCCAGGAAGGCATGATCGGCCTGTATAAGGCGATTCGGGACTTCCGTAATGATAAGCTTTCGTCTTTCCGGGCCTTTGCCGAGTTGTGCGTTACCCGGCAGATTATCACCGCGATTAAGACTGCTACCAGGCAAAAGCATATTCCCCTGAACTCTTATGTATCCTTAAATAAACCCATTTATGACGAAGATTCTGACCGCACTTTACTGGATGTTCTATCCGGATCCAAGATTTCCGACCCCGAGGAAATGGTGATCAGCCGTGAGGAATTTATCGACATCGAGGAAAAGATGGGCGAAATTTTAAGCGACCTGGAATGGAAAGTGCTGATGTCCTACCTGGACGGCAAGTCGTATCAGGAGATTGCGGTTGAACTGGAAAGACATGTAAAGTCAATTGACAATGCGCTGCAGCGGGTTAAGCGAAAGTTAGAGCGTTATCTTGACAACCGCGGTGAAGACAGCGATATTCGCGGCATGTATCGTGGACTGACCTGCATGAACAAGGAAATGGATCTGGCCAATTACGGCGACAGTCTGGACGACTAGCGATGCAAACGACATCTCATGGATGTCGTTTTTTGCTATGTATCGCTTTGACAGTGTCAGTTTTTGTAGATTTTTTGTTGCAAAGCAGGTTTTTTGCCGATGGGCAGGGAAAGTAGCATATACAATATGCCATCAAGGCGGGTGATTTCATGGCGGCAGCTACTCAGATGGTAGTTGATTGCATACTTGAAGTGCAAACTCAGGCTGAAAAACTTGTTTTAATCGTCGGCCAGCCGGGAAGCGGCAAGAGTAAGGTACTGCGGGAACTGGCGGAAATGCGCGGATGGAAGTATGTTCACTGCAAGACATTGATCACCGAAGAATTGCTCGAATTAGTTCCCCGGGTACGGTCGCAGGAAGCGCCGCGCATCATGGACAAGATTTTGGGCGGATATGCGGCGGATGTTTGCCTGATAGACGGTATTGAACTTTTGTTTACCCCTCTGCTTAAGTTGGAGCCGCTTTTGCTGTTGCGGCAGCTGAGCCGCAAGCATACATTGGTGGTTGCCTGGCCGGGAAGGTATGAGGGGGAAAAACTGATTTTTGAATACAATCATGGCCTGGTAAGCGGTTATCGCGAATATCTGGTGCAGGATTTGCCTGTTATATGGTTGTAAGGGCTAGAACCGGCTTACAATAGCGGCACGGAGGAGTTTTTGCGAACTCCTCTTTTATTTTTTGCCGATTGGCTCACACTAAGTAAGTGAAGCTTAGCAAGTTGCAGTGCGAATGGGGGCGGCTTCTTGGATAATCTGGGGACTATACTTTTCCGAATAATTGCCAGCATGAGTCTCATGCTCATTATTTGGTTGATGATCGGGCAGCGACAGGTGGGAGAACTAAGTCCCGCTGATCTCATTATCACGATCATGATCGGCTCAGTGGCCGGAGCTGCCATCGCCGACCCGAAGGTTGATCTTGGGGGGACGCTGGTTACGATTGCGCTCCTGGCGGTTATTCAGGTCAGTCTGCACTGGTTTTTTATCAAATGCCGTTTCTTGTGCCGCAAAGCTCACTATGCTCCTCTGGTTATGATCGAGAATGGCCAGATTATCAAAAAAAATCTCAGGCGGGCCAGATTGCCGATTGAAACGCTGCTTCATCTTCTTAGGGACAAGGATGTCTTTGATATAACGGAGGTGGAATTGGCTATCCTGGAGCCGAACGGCAAGCTTAGCGTGCTCAAAAAAGCGGAATATCAGCCGGTAACGCCGCAACAACTGGCGATTAAAGTTCAGCCCAACCGTATTCTGGTGCCGGTAATATTGGAGGGAGAACTGCAGGACCAAGTTTTGAAGAGACTTGGTTTTTCCGGGCAGCAGATCGACCAATTCCGCAAAGACTACGGCGGACAACTGGAAAATGTATTTGTGGCCTGTATGGATCAGGAGCGCCATGTTCACGTAATCAAGGAAGACGTCCGTGAAAGCGGACTTTTTCCGCAGTAATTTTGTCAGAAGGGATGCAGAAACCATGCTGTTTGTGCTACAATGTTGGATGGATTTAACAACGAAGGACGCGAAGCCATGAAAAAACAGCGCTTTAACTTTTGTCCCAAGTGCGGCAGCCGGCTTGCCTATCAGTCGCTTGACGGCCGCGACCGTCTGGTATGCGGCGCGTGCAGCTACATACTTTATGAAAATCCGGTCGTCGGCGTTGCCGCCATTGTAATGGACGGTAAGCAGCTGCTCTTAGGACGGCGCGCCGGCAACTCGACCTATCCCGGATTGTGGTGCATACCCTGTGGTTATGTGGAATATGATGAGGATGTATACGAGGCGGTGAAGCGCGAGTGTGAGGAAGAAACCGGCCTCAAGATTGAGCCGGTGAGCGTTTTTACCGTACTTTCCAATTTTCATAACCCGGAAACCCACACTGTCGGCATCTGGTTCTGGACCAGAATTGTAGGCGGCGGTCTAAAGCCGGGCGACGATATCGATCGGGTCGGGTTTTTTGACCTAGATGATATTCCGTCATTGGCTTTCCCCACTGACGGCGAGGTAATACGTCAAATCAAAGCAAGCTTAGCTACACGCTAGCAGCAGCGTATCAGAGGAGGAAACAACTTGAACGAAAATATAATTGCCGTCATTATCGGCATTGTGGAAGGCTTGACCGAGTTTCTGCCCATTTCTTCAACCGGACATATGATCCTGGCAGGATCGCTGCTAGGGTTCGACGGAGAAAAGGCGAGCGTTTTTGAAGTGTTTATTCAACTGGGAGCTATTTTGTCCGTCTTTATTCTCTACCGGGATAAATTTCTGCGCATGCTGAGCCTGCGGCGGCAAAGCCTTTATGGCGGGCTGTCCGTTTACCATGTTGCGGCTGGCATCATACCGGTAATGGGATTTGGCTATTTGCTGCATAAATATATAAAAACCTACCTTTTTTCGCCCTTTACCGTCATTATTGGCCTCGTAGCCGGGGCGCTGCTGATGCTTATTGCCGAAAAAGTCGCCGCTCGTCCGGAGACCAGAGACGTGGAGCAGATCACCATCCGGCAGGCGCTATTCGTCGGGGCGTTTCAAATTCTCTCCCTATGGCCGGGATTTTCCCGCTCAGGCTCCACGATTGCCGGCGGACTGTTTTTTGGTCTGAGCCGCAAGGCGGCCGCGGAATTTTCCTTTATCATTGCGGTACCGCTGATGCTGGTCGCCTGCCTGTATGATTTGCTCAAAGTCTGGAATAAGCTGAGTGTCGCTGACCTGCAAATGTTCGCCATTGGTTTCGTGACCGCTTTTATTGTTGCTTATATCTCAATTGTCTGGTTTTTACGCTTTTTAAATAACTCTACACTGGCTTCTTTTGCCTATTATCGCTTTGTTTTGGCCGGACTGTCCTATTATTATTTCTTTCTGCGCTGAGATCCAGGATTTGGGGCTGGACAAGGCCGGTTCGCTGTGATATTATTAATTCTTGCCGGACAGGTTACAGCCCGGTTGCAGGCAACATACAGCGTCTACGGCAAACCGTCGCGGCAACAAATACCAGAAAAAAAGACATTGACATAAATAAAAGGCTGTTATATAATAAGTTTTGTCACTGACGCGAAGTCTTGCTGGCGTAGCTCAATAGGTAGAGCAGCTGACTTGTAATCAGCAGGTTGGGGGTTCAATTCCTCTCGCCAGCTCCAAATACGGAGGGGTTCCCGAGTGGCTAAAGGGAGCAGACTGTAAATCTGCCGGCTTTCGCCTTCGCTGGTTCGAATCCAGCCCCCTCCACCAAGCTAACTTGTTTAGACGGTATGCGGTCGTGGCGGAACGGCAGACGCGCTAGCCTCAGGAGCTAGTGGGAGCAATCCCGTGGTGGTTCAAATCCACTCGACCGCACCAAATAACTTAATCTGCGGATGTGGTGGAACTGGCAGACACACCATCTTGAGGGGGTGGCGGGGAGACTCGTGTGAGTTCAAATCTCACCATCCGCACCAAGAGCAAAAGCAAGGCTTTCAGGATATACCTGGAGGCCTTTTTATTTGTAATATCAGCCATAGCGCGCGTAAAGCTATGGCTGATATTAAGCGAAAGCAAAAGGAGAGCACACCCGCTTTGTAGAATGTAGTGTCAGGAAAGTATACATTACTCAAAGTTATCGCTACTTTTTTAACGCAAGCAAGCAGTAGGGAGGAGAATGACGTTATGAATAAGCTAAATGCCAATATGCTCAAAACATACACTCCGCCGGCAGGCCTGACTGTTGCCACGGATTTGGGCAGCCTGCCGGAACGCATCATTCAATTTGGCGAAGGTAACTTTTTGCGCGCCTTTGTTGATTGGATGGTTCATCAGATGAACAAAAAGGGCCTGTTTAACGGACGCGTGGTGGTGGTGCAGCCAATCGCCGAAGGTCTGGTAGACAAGATAAACGAGCAGGACGGACTATATACCCTGCTGCTAAGGGGAATCCAAAACGGGCAGGTAGTCGAACAGCAGGAGGTTATCAGCTCCGTCAGCCGGGGGATCAATCCCTATACCGATTGGGCGGCCTGCCTTGCCTGCGCCGAAAACCCTGATATCGAGTTTGTTATTTCCAACACTACTGAAGCCGGAATTGTCTATAACCCGGCCGACCGGCCGGATCAAGCCCCGCCTGTCTCCTTCCCCGGGAAGCTGACCGCCTATCTTTATCACCGCTTTCGGCATTTCCGCGGCGCCCCGGAGAAAGGGCTGGTTATCTTGCCGTGCGAGCTGATCGACCGGAATGGCGATAATCTGAAGGCGATTGTCCTGCGGCTGGCCCAGGAGTGGGGACTGCCTGCCGCGTTCAGCAATTGGGTGGACAAACATAACGTATTTACTAATACCCTTGTCGACAGAGTGGTCATAGGCTATCCCAAAGACGAAGCTGCGGCGCTGGAAGCGCAATTCGGCTATCGTGACGAACTTTTGGATGCAGGCGAGCTGTTTCACCTGTGGGTCATTGAAGGGCCAAAGGAATTGGCCCGCCGGCTGCCTTTTGCCGAAGTCGGCCTCAATGTGGTGTGGGCGGAAGACGTTACGCCGTATCGTACCCGCAAAGTCCGGGTGCTAAACGGCGCCCATACCTGTTCGGTACCGGCCTCGTTCCTCTATGGGCTGGAAACCGTGCAAGAAATGATGGAACATCCCGTAACCGGCAAATTCATCCGCCAGGCGATATGGGAGGAGATTGTACCGTCCATATCGCTTGACCGCGACATGCTGAAAGATTTTGCTGCCAGCGTGATTGAACGCTTTGAAAACCCCTTCATTAAACATTACCTGAGCAGTATTTTGCTTAATTCGTCGTCAAAGTTCAGGGCCAGAGTTCTTCCTTCCATTCTGGAGTATCAAAAAGTGCGGGGAGAACTCCCCAGGCGGCTGGTGTTTTCGCTCGCCGCACTTATTGCCGTATATAAAGACGGCGTGATCGAAGGCTCCGGCATGCGATGCCGCCGTGGCGCCGGCGAGTTTATCATGAAGGATGATCTGCCGGTGCTGACATTCATGGCCGAAAGCTGGCAGTCTTTTGACGGCAGTCCGGAGGCCGCGGTTCGGTTAGCCGCGAAAGTGCTGGCGAATACCTCGATCTGGGGCGAAGACTTAAATGCCGTTCCGGGACTTAAAGCGATGGTAGGGGATTTTCTTGCGCAAATCGCTGTCAACGGCATCCACCGCACGCTGGCAGGACTAATTGCAGAGCAGGAGGGCTAGCATGGCGCTCTTTAAAATACATGCCGCCGACAACGTCGCGGTCGCACTAGAGGAAATTCGGGCGGGAAGTTGCGTACAGGCGGGCGATAAATTCGTTAGCGCCTTAAACGACATCCCCCAAGGGCATAAGATAGCGCTTGCGGCTATTGCTGCCGGTGAGAATATTATTAAATACGGATTTCCCATCGGGGCGGCAACAGTGCCAATTCAGGCGGGTGAGCATGTGCATACGCACAATGTGCGCACCAACCTGGGAGAGATATTAGACTACACGTATGAGCCCGCGCTTAAAGTCCTGCCGCCTTTGCCACCGAAAGTCTTCCGGGGTTACCGCCGTCCGGACGGGCGCGTCGGCACCCGCAACGAAGTCTGGATTATACCCACCGTGGTTTGCGTGAACCACAACGCTGCGCTGATTGCCCGCCGGGCGAACGCGATGCTTGGCGGCGGTGCGGTGGAGGGCGTCTATGCCGTCAGTCATCCGTACGGCTGCTCGCAGATGGGAGAGGATCACGCAACCACGCAGCGCATTCTGGCTAACTTGGTTAACCATCCCAATGCGGGCGCGGTATTGGTTTTGGGTCTCGGCTGCGAAAACAATCATATCGCGGAATTTAAAAAGGTGCTCGGTTCCTGGGACGATAATCGGGTGAAATTCCTGGAGGCTCAGTCTGTTGCGGATGAGATCGAAGCGGGCGTGGAGCTTGTCGGTGAACTGATAGCCTATGCATCACAGTTCCGGCGCGAGGAGTGCCTGGCCTCAGATCTCATCGTCGGCCTCAAATGCGGTGGCTCAGACGCGTTTTCGGGGATTACCGCCAATCCGCTGGTAGGGTCTTTTTCCGACAGGCTGATCGCTATGGGGGGCAGTACGGTACTGACCGAGGTGCCGGAAATGTTCGGCGCGGAAACCATTCTTATGAACCGGGCGGAAAGCCGCGAGGTTTTTGCGAAAACAGTGAAGCTGATCAATGATTTTAAAAAATACTATCAGGAACACAACCAGCCGATCTACGAAAATCCGTCTCCCGGCAACAAACAAGGCGGCATTACGACGCTTGAGGATAAGTCGCTCGGCTGCACCCAAAAGGGAGGCGCCGGCAATGTTGTCGATGTACTGCCCTATGGCGGCGTGGTCGCGAAGAAGGGACTGACGCTTTTGAGCGGCCCGGGTAATGATGCTGTGGCGGTAACCGCACTGGCGGCGGCGGGCTGTCAGGTGATCCTGTTCACGACAGGCCGGGGAACGCCGCTCGGCACGGTGGTGCCAACAATCAAAGTGGCCACCAACAGCGAAATCTTTGCCAGGAAGGCGAACTGGCTCGACTACAACGCCGGCAGACTGCTGGCAGGCGAAACTATGGACGCACTTGCCGACGACTTTACCGACCATGTGCTGGCAGTAGCGTCGGGACAACTAACCAAGTCGGAGCGAATGGGTTTTCGTGAAATTGCGATATTTAAGAACGGCGTTACGCTGTAAAACCCCCAACACCCCCGGAGCCGCAAGGTTTCCGGGGATTTTTGCAGCATCAGGCGCTTGAAAAAGCGGGATTTGTGATAAACTGTAAGGGAGAAACTGGGGGAGCTATCTATGCGAACCAACAAACATAAAGCGACAATTACCCTGGCAGTGGTTTCGCTGATTTTTTTTATCAGCCGGCCCTTTGCCGATTCGTTTTGGGGCGGGCTGGTGCACAGCGGCGCCGCCGCGGCCATGATCGGCGGGCTGGCCGACTGGTTTGCCGTAGCGGCGCTGTTTCGGCGGCCGCTCGGCATACCCTTTCGCACCGCCTTAATACCGCGCAACCGGGAAAAAATATTTGCAGCGCTGGCCAACATGGTTGAGCGTGATTTGCTTACACCGGAAAACATTCGCCGGACGCTGGCGCGCTATGATGTCGTTGCGCTGCTTAACAATTATCTCACGCAGCGCGGCGGCGCGGACGATATGCGGCAAACGCTGCTCAAGATTGCCGCATATGTTATTGCCGGCTTAAAGCCGGAAAAAATCGGGCGGGTTGTTGAGCTGGTCATCAAAAAAAATGTGGAACAGACAAAGCTTGCGCCCATTGTAGCCGATGCGCTGGAATGGCTGGTCGAGCAGCGGTATCATGTGCAAATTGCCAATTTTGCCGCAAAGCAAATCGGTGAACTTATGCAGCATGACCAAGTGCTCACCGTGCTTGCCGAGGTGCTGGCGGAAGCCAGGGGCGCGTATGAACGGGGGCTTGCCCGGCGGCGCTTATTCAATGTGCTGCTCAATGTTTCGCCTGCCGAGCTTGCCCATGTTATGCAAAAACTGATTGTCTCTGCCCTGGAGGGCATGCAGGCGGCGGATCATCCCCTGCATCATAAGATCCAAGCTTTGCTGCAGACATTTATCCATGACCTTCGCACCCAACCCGGGCTGCAGGCGAAAGTGGAGGCCTGGAAACTTGCCCAGCTTGACAATCTGCACTTGCGCGAAGCGGTTGCGGCAGCAGTCGGGGCTTTCCGGGACGATAAACCGGGCAGCGAAGCGGCTGTCGAACGATTAATCGCGCAGGCTGCCGGCCAGCTTGACCGGATTTTGCAGGATACAGTACGCGATGAAGCTAAATGCCGCGCCTTTGGCGACAAAATCAAAGACGCAGTTGCCCTGTGGGCGGGCGCCCACCAGGGGGAACTCAGCGGCATCGTGTTAAGCAGCCTAAACCAATTCAGCAATGAAATGCTGGTGAAATTTGTCGAGGATAGGGTCGGCGACGACCTGCAGATGATTCGCATCAACGGGTCGGTAGTGGGCGGATTGGCGGGCATGATCATTTTTTGCGGTACATACTGGCTAATGTGACGGTGAGGAAGATGCGCTATTCGCAAGCGGCAAACCGCATACTGGCGGGGGTATGCATACTGTTTATCGGTGCCGCCGTTTTGCGCCGCCAAAATCCTGACAACCTGCTGTACGAAATGCTGCTTATGGTAAGTGAAGCCGCTTTGGTGGGGGGGATTGCCGATTGGTTCGCCGTAACCGCGCTGTTCCGGCGGCCGCTGGGGTTTCCTTGGCACACCGCGCTTATTCCTCGCAACCGGGAGCGGGTCATTCAGGCCGTAGTAAACACCGTCGAGCACGAACTCCTTAGCGTGACGGCCATTGAACGAAGGCTGGCGGCGATCAGCTTCATGGAGATAGGCATCGACTGGCTCGAAAATCGCGGCGGCCAAGCTGTGGTTGGGCGCTGGCTGACCCGAACGGCGCTTGGCTATTTGGCAAAGGTGGACAC
>JAOACF010000088.1 GCA_026417995.1 Negativicutes bacterium | reverse complement strand
AAGCGGGATTTGTCTACGGTCTGGAAGCCGGAGTAATCCGGCTTCTTCTGGCTGTCGACAAAGTCATGTCGGCAGCCTTTTAAAATTGTTTGATCATATCCGATTTGGCAAACCATTTTCTAGTTACCCTAAGATAAATGGGGAATGTAATATGATGCGGTAGTATGTGGAAAACGATACAAAAACACGCAATGGGAGGTGTGACGGCCGTTAAGCCTGCGAGACTGGGATGCTGCATTGAATGTAAACGGAAACACAGGGGAAAGATATGATAACGCATTTTGTCAGGCGGCGCAAAGCCAGGCCGGCGGAATAGCTTAAGCGGGGGAATTTTAAGAATGTCTTTTAGCGAACAGGCCATTTTCATAACCGCCACTCTGGCGGCGCTCTTGATCCTGGTTTTCATGGTGGACTGGCGGCATTTCCGGGACTGGGTTGTCGTTTTCCTATTTATCTGTGTGATTAGTCTTACCTGGGGAAGTCCGCTTGTCGAACAGGATCTAATCGACTATCCTGTCCGGCTTTTGCCGCAGTATTATGATACCAACATTCTGTTTGAGCTTTGGGTATTTCCCGTCCTGTGCGTTTGGTATAATCAGGTTACGCGCCAATGCAGCCTCCCGCTCATATTCTGCTACGCACTATTGTTTAGCGCCGGCATAGTCGCAATCGAATATCCCCTCGAACTATATACCAACCTGATTAAATACAAGGAATGGAGCTGGTTCACCAGCTTTTATACATTAATGCTGACTTTTTTAACTTCCCGCGCCTTTATTGCTTTCTACCGGTGGGGATGCGATTATTTCGGCGGTAAAGCCAGGCGGTATTAGCAGAAGCGCCGATCAGCACTAAATATATGCCTGTGCGGCGGTTTTCAGGAGTAACCTCCTGCCGGGATATATACCGTTCATCGCTCGCATAAATTTTTAGCAAGAGAAGCTGCGCGGAGGGATGACGGATGTTTTGGAGTATTCGCTTTATAGTATTCTGGGGCGTTTGGCTCATTTGGGCAGATAAATCCCGGTGGCGGGAGATTGTTCCGGTATGCATTTTTGCCTGTCTGCTCGGTTCGCTTACGGATACGCTTGTCCATTACTACCCGCTATGGTTTTATGAGGCATCGCTTTGGGTGGAATGGAATGACGATCTGAGCGTCTATCCGGTGGTTGTGTATTTGTTTATACAATGGCTGCCGCAGGACAGAAAGCTTTCCAATATGCTACTCTACTGGTTTTGCTGGACATTGCTGGCGATCGCAATTGAATGGGTGCATTTGCGCCTGGGGTATATGAGCTATCCAACTGGGGAATGGAATTTGTTATTGTCCTATATTGCCGATTGGCTGCTGTTTACGATATTCTATAAATATCACCAGATATTTAACGGCGGTTTAGGCGCGCCGGCGTTTGTCAAGCAGCCATTAAACCGCCAATTTTAAATTAGGTTTAGTCCGGGGAGAAGCATGACAGACTTAGCGCGGTTGTTCGACGCATTGTTAAAAGCTTACGGACCACGGAATTGGTGGCCGGCGCAAACACCTTTTGAAATGATGGTTGGCGCAGTTCTGACCCAAAATACTTCCTGGAAGAATGTGGAGAAAGCGATCGCCAATTTTGGCGACCGGCTTACCCCGGCTTTCATCGCCGAGGCTTTGCCGGAAGAAATCGCCTGTATCATTCGTCCGAGCGGATACTATAATCAAAAGGCGATTAAGCTGAAAGCCCTCACTGCATGGTACCAAAGATACGGTTGTGATATCGGCAAGGCCAGACAAGCAAATGGCGAGCAGCTGCGCGGCGAGCTGCTCGCGGTTAAAGGCATTGGCCCGGAAACGGCGGATGCTATCTTGCTTTATGCGCTTTATAAGCCTTTTTTTGTTGTCGATGCTTACACGCGGAGGATACTTCACCGGCTGGGTTACGAGGTTCCGCAGGCCTATGAAAGTGTAAGGGGCATGTTTGAAGCAAACCTTCCGCGTGATGTTTACTTGTATAATGAGTTTCATGCCCTTCTTGTGGAGCATGCAAAGCGTCATTGCCAAAAACAGCCCGCCTGCGGCCGCTGTCCGCTGGAAGCTGTCTGCCTTGAACGAAATTTAAAGGAATGGTAAAAGACTCCTCTGTGGGTGAACACCACGGAGGAGTCTTTTGCTTGATCTTTAAAATATAATTTTAATTTTTTGACTTTTTTGTTCTTTCCTCTTTTCCGCGGGTGTAGGCAGGATCGCCGGAATGTTGCCGGAAGTTTTGGTTAATAGTATAATTTATATAATTTACAGCAAAAAAGTATAGGGGTGGTTGCTATTGACGAAGCCTCGTCATCCCGGTTTGCGGTTATTAAAGAAGTACAGCATGTTGTTTGTGGGATCCATTCTTACTGCGGTTGGCCTGGAAATCTTCCTGGTCCCCAACAATATTATTGACGGGGGCATTGTCGGTATTTCCATTATGCTGAGCCATCTTACGGGCATGTCGCTAAGCATATACCTCATCCTATTGAATCTGCCGTTTCTGTATTTAGGTTATGCTCAGATCGGCAAAACCTTTGCAATTTCAACCTTGTTCTCGATCGTATCGCTCTCTTTTTGGGTGAGCGTTTTTCGGCCGATACCCGGATTAACGCATGACTTGTTTTTGGCGGCGGTATTTGGCGGAATTATTATCGGCGTTGGCGTCGGTCTGATTATCCGCTATGGTGGGTCGCTGGACGGCACGGAAATTGTGGCGATACTTCTTGATAAGCGCTGTAGTTTTTCGGTTGGCGAGATTATCATGTTTTTTAACCTGTTTATTTTAACCAGTGCCGGCTTTGTTTTTACCTGGGATAAGGCTATGTATTCGCTGGTTACCTACTACATCGCTTTTAAGGTTATTGACACGACCATTGAAGGGCTTGACGAATCCAAAGCGGTGCTTATTGTCTCCGATAGGCCGGACGAAATTGCTGACGCGCTGATGGCCCGCCTGGGCCGGGGAGTTACCCGGCTGCACGGGCAGGGGGGATATACTAAGGAAAAAAAAGATGTATTGTATTCGGTAATCACAAGGCTGGAACTTGCTAAACTAAAATCAATTATCGATGAAATCGACGGTGACGCGTTTGTGACAATTAATGATGTGCATGAGGTTATGGGCGGCAGGTTTAAAAAGAAAGCAATACATTAAAATAACAAGAAGGGAGCTGCGTAGCAACGGCTCCCTTCTATATTGTGTTGACAGGGTAATATACAGAAACAACCTGAATACGGCTATTGCCGTGTTCAGGTTGTTGTTAAACTGGATCTTTCGCGCGTGAGGCGCGCAAGCGGGCAAAGTAGCCGACAGCAATGACTAAAACGACGAGGCCAATTTCCACAAATGCCGCATACCCGGATAACCATGGACCTACAGCGCGATCGCCGAGTATCATTTCGGCCGCGGCATAGCCAAGGACGCCGGCACCAATATAAATGATGACCGGAAACCTGTCCATGAGCTTCATCAGAAGCTGGGCGCCGAAAACGACTAAAGGGATGCTTGTGGCAAGGCCGATGATAATCAGTGCGTATTTGCCGCTGGGGACGGTCTGCGCTATGGCGGCAAGAGCCAGCACGTTATCCAAACTCATCACCAGGTCAGCGAAAAGTATGACTTTAATGGCATCGCTCAGACATGCGGCTTCCTGACATTCAACTTCGCTTTTATCGCTGATCAAGCTGACGGCAATCCAGAGCAGCGCCACTCCGCCGAAAAATTGCAGGTAGGGAATGTCGAGCAAATAGGCGGCGACGAACGTTAGGATTATGCGCAATACTACGGCGCCGGCGCTTCCCCAAATGATCGCTTGTTTGCGCTGCGCAGGGGAAAGGTTTTTGCTTGCAAGCGCGATTATTACCGCATTATCGCCGCTTAAGATAAGATTAACCAAAAGAATGCTGCCTAACGCGACAAACCACTCGGCGCTAAATGCCGAAAACAAGTCCATCGGCCCGGTTCCTCCTATTCGGGTGATATTAGGCACATTGTACCTATAATAAGGTTGCCCGGATATTGTTTTGCTATTCCCCTGGAATTAACTGTTATCATTCGGCAGCCTTTGCTTCCTTTGCTCTTTGGTGAAATATTTTTTAAAAATTCTTCATTGTGAAAAAAGGAATTTATTCACTCAAGCGGAATAAATAGTATTAATACAATAATACAATTTTTCCCGTCTATGGGGGACAAGGAGGAAGGTATGCTACTGCCGAAAGCAAGAAAAATTGCCGCGTGCGGACTGCTGTTGTGCATAACGGTCATCATAGCGGCCTGCGGGTCGCAGACGGCGTCAGATAAACCGGTAAAAACGCCGCCGCCGGCGCCAATCGCCAATCCGTTTGCCGTTCTGCAAACCGAGGCCGATAAGTACATCAAGCAAAACCGCCCGTTGTATGTGCTGCCGCAGGAAGTATATGAAAAGTGCATCATAGCCGGAAATCAGGATTATGTGTTGGTTGATATCCGCAACGACGAGCATTATGCCGCCGCTCATATACCGGGTGCCATTCATATTGCCTATGCGGATGCCTGGCGGGAGGCCAAAATAGCGCACCTGCCCAAGGATAAAAAAATTATCGTCATCGACTATTCGGGTCACACCGCCAGTCAGGTCGCGGCATTTTGGGGAATGCTCGGCTATGACGCGCTACCCCTGAAAAACGGCATGTCCGGGTGGACGAAAGACAGAGACATTATCGGCGGTTCGCCGCTTATTTGCGAGGCTTATAACTACCCGGTTTCCACCGCCGCAGCCGCGCCGGGGAGCTATCAACCGCCGAAGCTGGAGACTAAAGCCGTAGCTGTCGCCGAATTGCTTATGGAGCGTTCACGGGAGGCCACCGAAACCGCTCCGGTTCTGCAGCCGAAAGACCTGAAAGAAAAGCCCGGCAGCTGGTATGTTGTTGATATACGCGATCCCGTTCACTATCAGGCGGGGCATATTGAAGGGGCCGTTAATATCCCGTTTCGGACAATTGCGGAGACAGACAGCTTAAAGAAGATTCCGGCTGATAAACCGGTAGTGCTGGTGTGCTATGACGGGCATGCCGCCAGTCAGGCGGCGCGCATCCTCAACCAGCTTGGTTATCATGCCACGGCGCTCAAGGATGGCATGAGCGCGTGGTCTGCCAATGAAATGGTCATCGGGGCTAAAACGGTGGCTTGCAATATTACGGAACACCCGGTGATGAAGCTAAACGCGTTGCTAAAGCCCGGACCTTCAACAGCCGCAACCTGAGGGTAGTCAGGGCGTAGTCAGTTTGACTACATACAGGGCAATACGGGAAGGGGAAAGAACGTGCGTACATTTAGCAGACGAACTTTTTTAAAAGCGGCGGCAGCAGCGACCATAGCGGGTGCGATGCCGCTAGCCGGCGATTTTACCGGCTTTGTCCGGGGGGCGGCTGAGGCTCCGGTCACCAGGACGCCATCAACCTGCAATGGCTGCTCGACTAATTGCGCAATGTTTGTGTATGTCAAAAACGGCAGGTTGTGGAAGCTGGAAGGCAATCCAATTGCCATGAAAAACGAAGGTAAACTGTGCGCCCGTGCCTACGGCGTGGCTGCTGACGTATATAATCCTGACCGGGTGCAGCAGCCGATGAAACGGGTGGGAGACAAATTTGAGCCGATTTCCTGGGGGCAGGCCTTTAAGGAGATTGGCGATAAGCTGACCAAAATAATTGACAAGCACACCGGAAGCTCGGTATTGTGGCTATGCCACGGCGGCAAGGAAGCGTATGCCCAAATGCTGCTGGACGAGATTGGTTCTGCCAATTATGTTACCCATTACTCTACTTGCTTTACTTCTAAGACCAACGCCTGGGATAAGATGGTAGGCACACAACTGACGTCTGATATCAACCGGGCGAAGTACATGGTGTTTGCCGGCCGCAACTATGCCGGCGGCATTATGCCCGGCGCGATGAAAAAACTAATGCGGGCGAAAGAGCGGGGCGCGAAGATTGTGGTCATCGATCCCCGGCTCTGCGAGCTGGCCAAAATTGCCGATGAATGGATTCCCATTCGCCCGGGAACTGACCTGGCGCTTTATTTAGGGCTGGCGCATACGCTGATTAGTGAAAAATTGTACAACGAAAGTTTTGTCCGGCAGTATGTTTTCGGTTTTGATGAGTTTTGGCAAGCCAACCGGCATTTTACCGCCGAAAAGGCGGCGGCAATCTGCGATATACCGGCCGAAACCATCCGCAGGCTTGCCCGGGAAATGGCCCGGAACGCTCCGGCGTCTTTCCTGGAGCCGGGCTATCACGGCCTGCATAATCACTATGTCAACAGTACGCAGATTGCACAAGCCAATGTAATTGTCAATGCGCTGCTGGGAAATTTCTACCAGCACGGCGGCCTTATGCCCAGCGCCAGCCCCAAGCTGGGCAAACTTGCGCTGCCGAAGCGGCTGCAGCCGGAAAAAGGCGCGCGGGCTGACGGGGCAGGCGTGAACAATGAGTATCCAACGGTGGAAACCAGCCGGGGCATTGCGCAGCATATGCCGGACCTGATTGCGGCAGGCAAGGTAAAGGCGCTTTTTATTTACCACTTTAATCCGCTCAGGACCGCGCCGGATCCGGAATACCAAAAGCGGATCATCAATGCTGAGTTGGTGGTGTCCATTCCGGTGGATTGGAATGAAACATCGGTTCATGCCGCGCATTATATATTGCCGGAGCATTATTTCCTGGAAAGGATGGAAGCCCCCAAGCCAATCTCGGGTAATATTGCCCACGATTACCCGCAGGTAGCAATGCGTTTTCCGGCATTGAAACCGCTGCACAATACCAAAGATGTGCTTGACATTCTGAAAGGCATCGCCAAAGCCATGAACATTGACGACCTGTATCCGTTTACGGTCGAGGAGGACGCTGCCGCTCAGCTAAAGCCGCTTGGCATCACTGTCGATAAACTGCGCGAAGTTGGCTGTTATGAAGTTCCGGAGGCGATTAAACCCGGTTTTCCCATGAAGGATGGCAAGCCGGCGCTCAATACGGTAACCGGCCAAGTAGAGTTCTCTGTCGGCATATTTAAGCTGCATGGACGGCAGGGGGTTCCTACCTGGATTCCGCCGCTGGTCAGCCCCAAAGCCGACAATGAGTTCCGGCTTATTCACGGCAAGCAGCCCTGGCATTCGCATTCGGTAACCAGCAACAATCCCCACCTGCTGGCTATTACCAAGAGCTATAACGGTACCTGGATGTGGATTAACAAAGGCCGTGCCGAGAAGCTGGGGATCAAAAACGGCGATATTGTTACGCTCGAGGCGAAAATTGAATACAAGGGAGAGCGACGGACAGTGCAGAAATCCATTCCCGCAAGGGTAACGGAAATGCTGCACCCTGAGTGCGTGTGGATTCCTTCCGGCTACGGCAATTTTTCGCCCAGGGCCAGGTTTGGTTATCAACAGGGCGTCAATTACAACGATTTTGCCCCGGCGCGCGTAGAACCGCTGTCCGGCGGCTGTATGGTTCAGGAAGTTATCGTGACAGTACGAAAGGGGGGTAACTGATGGCGCATTATGCAATGCTAATCGATGCCTCCCGCTGCACCGGCTGTGCGGCCTGCCGCATTGCCTGCCAAATGCAGTGGCAGCTCCCGCCGGAAGTGTTTTTTAACCGCCTGGAATTCCGAGAACAGGGAACCTATCCCAACGTCCGGCAGGACATCGTACCGGTTCAATGCATGCACTGCGACAATCCTCCCTGTCTTAAAGTATGTCCCACCGGGGCCACTTACAAGCGCGCGGACGGGATGGTGCTTATCGATCACGGCAAGTGCATTGGCTGCAAATATTGCATGGTTGCCTGCCCCTATGACGTGCGGCAGATGAATGAACGGGGTGTGCCCGAAAAGTGCCGTTTTTGCGCGGGGCATGTGGAAACAGGTGGGCAGCCGCCGTGCGTTGCGACCTGTATGAATGATGTACGCATATTTGGCGACTTAGATGATCCCAACAGCGAAATCAGCAAAGAGTTAAAACGCAGGGATGTATTTCAACTGGCCGCCCACAAAGGAACCAAGCCCCGCGTCTTCTATGTGAAAAGCAAAAAGTGAGGTGAGAGCTTTTGTCTCGGTTTGAACGCTGGATGGCGGCGCCGGCCGCTATGGTGCTGGTCGGATTGGCCGGCGCCGTCAATAAGATCATCAACGGCGAACATGCACTAGGCACAACGGCGGCTATGCCCTGGGGTCTGCTGATCGCGGGATACGTGTTCTTCGCCGCTGCTGCGACGGGAGCAGGGCTCATTGCCTCGCTGGGGCATTTTTCCGGCAAGCCGGCGCTTATGGCGCTGGAAAGACGCGGCATGTTTTTGGCGCTGTCGCTTTTAATTCCCGGATTTGGCCTCATTGGCATTGAGCTCGGCAATCCCCTGAACATGATTTATATCCTGCTTTCCCCCAATTTTACCTCCGGGATATGGTGGATGGGCTTTCTCTATAGCATTTATCTGGCGCTGCTATTGATCGAGTGCTATTACAGCCAGGTGAATCCTACCAATAAAAACTTGAAGATGGTCAGCGCGCTGGCGGTTTTAAACAAGATTGCCGCAGTGTGCAACCTGGGAGCTATTTTTGCTCTCGCCGGCGTCCGCTTATTCTGGAACGGCTATTACTTCCCTATTTATATACTGGTCACGGCCATTCTGTCGGGTGCGGCCGCCCTGCTTACCGCTTCGTACCTTACCGGCAAAAGAGCCGGCCTGGAGATTGAACCCGCGATCGTCGAAGCGCTGGGGAAAATCATGGCCGGGTGTATTGTCATTGCTGCGGCGATGACTGCACTTAAACTGTATGCCAATTTGCAGGCTGCTGAACAGCCGCTGCGTGAAACGGCGGCGGCGCTTGTCAGCGGTCCGCTGGCCTGGCGGTTTTGGCTTGGCGAGGTTGGCGCGGGAATGTTGTTGCCGCTGGCGCTCCTCCTCATTGCAAACTTTCGGGCAAAGCATACGTTTGCCGCCGCGGTCTTGATTTTGATCGGCGTTTTTGCCATGCGGGCAGACTTTATCGCCGCCGGTCAGATAATACCGCAGGTTGTCGTGGAAGGGGTCCAGCACACAGCATATCATGTATATTCCGCCACTTGGACGGAGTGGGCCCTGCTTGCGGGCGCAACCGGTGCTTCGGTTCTCATGTACGCCTTCGCCGAGTACAAGTTTACGCTGGACGCCGAAGCGGCGGATACGTTTGCTGATCCTGAGTGCGTCGCCGATTTAACCGGACGCAGGAAACTAACTGTATAAAGAGCGGGGTGATGGCACAAGTTTATCTGGTACAGACGTTACCAAAATTATTTAACAACCGGGAGGAGAGTAGAAAGTGTTTAAAAAGCGTTTTAACTACCTTATTACTCTATTGGTAATCATTGCTTTCGTAGCCGCAGGCTGCGGCTCGCAGGCTCCCAAGGCGCCCGAGAAACCGGCTTCCGCGCCGGCGGCGTTTGACAATCAGGTTGTTACCAAAGAAGCGGCATGGGACGCATACAAAAAAGTGCTTGCTGAAGTTCAGGGCAAAACCTTCCCGCTGGATGCCGCCAAGGCTAAAGAATTGATCCAGGGCAATGAAAGCAAATACCTGATCATTGATATGCGCGCTGCTGAAGATTATGCCAAAGGCCATATTAAGGGCGCTGTTAATCTGACCGGCCTGCAGCTTGCGGAAAATCTCGACAAACTGCCCACCGACAAGACGCTGCTCTTATACTGCTATACCGGCCAGAATAGCGGTTTAGCTATGGTTCCGCTCAAAGCGTTCGGTTATAAGGCTCTTTCAATTTCCAAAGGCTTCCCCATGGCAGAAAAAGCCGGCTTTGAAATTGACACTGCCGCTGTCAGCTTTAAGCCGGCCGAAGCTAAGCCGCCTGCTGACCCGAAGGTAGCCGCCGCACAAGCCGGCATTAAAGAAAACTATGCTGCCATAGCTAAGCAGGCCGGGGCGAAAACTCTGATCCTGAAAGGTACAGAAGTTAAAACGCTTGTCGATAGCGCGCCGGACAAATACGTCTATGTTGATCTTAGGGCCGCTGAAGACTACAACAAGGCTCATGTAAAAGGCGCGGTCAATGTGCCGTTGGCCGTTCTCCAGGACAAGATAGGCAGCCTGCCGAAGGATAAAACGCTGGTGCTTTACTGCTACAGCGGTCAAACGGCAGCTATGGCTACGGCGCCGCTAAAAGCTGAGGGCTTTAAGATGGTGTCGATTTCCACCGGTTTCCCGCAAGCCGAAGAAGCGCAATTGCCGCTGGAAAAGAAATAGACACAGTTAGTGAAACCTCGCGCAGTTGCGCGAGGTTTCAGCATATCGACCATCGTGTGAAAAAAATGTGAACTGTGTGAAATATTTGTGAACTATATTGATCGTGAATTTCATAACAGGAAAGAAGTGGAGCATGCCGAATATTTTTAGTAAAATATTTGCCGATTGCAGGAGTAACAGTGGCTAAGACGGTGATTATCGGTTTTGGTAATTTGTTAATGGGCGATGACGGAGCAGGCATTCACCTTGTGCAAAAGCTGGAAGCGCAGGGGTTGCCGCCGGGGGTCGAGACAATAGACGGTGGCGTTAATTCGTTTGCCGTTATGGAGGAAATACGCAGCGCGAAGAAGGTCATCATTGTGGATGCCATGTCGGGCGGCGGCAGTCCCGGTGATGTGTACCGGCTTACCGGCGGCGACTTGGTTTGCCGGCAGGCCTCAAGGGCGCTGTCGGCCCACGAGTTTTCGCTGCTGGATGCGCTCTATATTGCCGGGAAGACGGCGGAATTGCCGCCCATTGTGCTGTATGGCATCGAACCGGCAGCCATAGAACTAAGGATCGGACTGTCGCCCCAGGCGGCTGCGGCAGTTGACCGGGTGGCAGATTTGATTATGCAGGATCTCAGCTGAAAAAAGATAGGAGGTAAAAATGGCGTGTGGAAGAAAAGTTTTTCCCGCAGGACGTTTCTTAAAGCCACGGCGGCAACTGTGGCCGCCGCAAGCGCCGCTGATGCGCTATCCTTTGGCGACTGGCTGAAAAAGGCGGAAGCGGCCGAGGTCAAGGTCGTGCCTTCGCTTTGCGGATCGTGCTCGGCTGAATGCGGCATGTGGGTTCATGTCAAAAATGGACGTGTCTGGAAGGCAACCGGACAAAAAGATCATCCGTCCTCCCGCGGCAAACTGTGCGCGCGCGGTCATGCCGCACTATCCATCCCGTACCATAAAGACCGGATTACTCATCCGATGAAGCGGCTGGGTGAAAACCACTATGTCCCGATTACCTGGGAAGAAGCGTATGCCGAAATTTCGGCCAAGCTGAAGGAGATGTTGGCCAAATACGGCCCGGAGCCGATGGCCTACATCGAAAACCCAAGACCAACAGCTTCTTTCTACGGCAAGCGATTTGCCCAGGCAATCGGCTGCCCGACAACCACGACGCATCATTCCATTTGCTTTAACTCCCGCACCGCGGCCAACAATCATGTTATCGGGCCGCTCGCCACAGCCGACGTTGCCAATGCCAAATATGTGCTCTTTCTGGGCCGCAACTATGCGGAAGGTTTGTCGCCCTCTAATACGGCTACTCTCACTACCGCCTACGAAAAAGGGGTTAAAATTGTAATAGTCGATCCCCGGCACAGTGCGGCCTGTATCATGGCCAGCGAATGGGTTCCCATTCGGCCGGGGACGGATCTTGGCATGCTACTGGCGATTGCTCACGTGCTGATCAAGGAAGATCTTTATGATAAGGATTTTGTGGCGCAGTATGGGTTGGGATCTGTCTCTTATACACATCT
>JAOACF010000087.1 GCA_026417995.1 Negativicutes bacterium | reverse complement strand
ACCTGTGCCTGGTAAGCGCCAAGCATAAGCAGTGTATAGCTTTTTCCCCGGTATAACAATTTAACTCCGTCAGCAATACCGGCGTTAAAAGGGTTGTATGACAAAGCCTCCAGTTTGTCCGCCTGGCGTAAAATCCAGGCGGCTTTGGTTTTAACGAGCGCTTCGAGTTCCGCTGTTGTGATACGGTTGGGCGCCGCGACTTCTAAAACTTCAGGCGAAACCAACCGCAATTGAACTGTTCTGCGATTGCTACTGCGGTTGATTGTCCATTGAAATAAGCGGTTTTGAATATTTATCTGCATTAACATGGCCCTTTCCGGTTATTACCTAATCCCTTTGACGCCTAAGACCAAATTCCTGCCGGACGAGAAGATATAAGAAAGGCTTCTGATAGCAGGGCGTCTTAGAGATGAGGCTAAGAATACCAAAAGCTTCCAAGGCTAAGCTTGGAAGCTTCTGATATTCTTGGTGCCGGAGAAGGGACTTGAACCCCCACGGGGTTACCCCCGGTTGATTTTGAGTCAACTGCGTCTGCCATTCCGCCACTCCGGCATATTTGATTGTGTCCGTTAGCGGACACTTGATATAATACCATTGCTCGGGATTATTGTCAAGAAGCGGTCAGGTAATTTATCATAGACTATACCCAATTTTGGCGAACAGGCCGAAGTGGGTTCACATATTCGCTGCAGCAGGAAAATAAGCAGAGAAAAAACGGTTTCAATATATGTAAAAGAGCAATAAAAAGGTTGCCGAAAAACATAATAATGTGCAAAATAAAAAGGAGGGCTATATTGCATCGGCAAATTGACTATTGTACAAATGCTCAATGCCATCGGGGGCTGTGTAAAAGTGCACCCATTCTGCCAAAAACCGCAAGATTATCTTTACCGGCTATACAAAAAATACAAAGACCGTGATTTTGTTCTGATTATCCCGCTTGTTTTGCTGGCGTTAGAAGAAATTCTGTCGCACATTCTTTGGCTTTTATCATCCGGACGCGGTCTTCCACAGTGTGCTGACAGTAAATGGTATCTGCGTTATGCCGATACTTTTGTGATGAATCTTACTGACGGCCTTGATATTAATGATGTCCTGTATTTTGGCTATAATACGCTTTTGGCTCTGCTGCTGACACTGTTTAAGGATCCCGTCTATGTGATATTTTTGCAGGCGGTGACCGCCAGTTTTAGCGTGATCCTTGTTTTTAAGATTGCGCGTATGTTGTTTAACAGGCCAACGGCTGTCCTTGCCTCTGTATTCTATTACAAGGCATACGACATTAAATTATGGGCTACCTATCTTTTATCGGACAGTTTTTTTATCAGCTTGCAGTTGCTATGTGTTTATCTCTTGCTTTTAGCCCAGAAAACGGGCGAAAAACATCATAAAATAATGTTCGCCCTGGCGGCGCTGTATATGTTGGTGTTTAGGCCTACAGGCGTCATATCGTTAGCTTTTATTTTAATTTATATCGCTTCGCGCATGGACAGAAAGAGGGCGGCAGGCTTTATTCGCAGATACCGGCTGCTTATTGGCGTGTCAATGTTCACGATCGCCACAACGGGCATTTTTCTTTATGCGGGCCATAAATTCGATCCGCTCATTCATTCTTTGCAATACAATGCTAAAATGGTTTTGTACAATATTTACGCCAAAGGCTGGATTTATGACAAGCCAACACCGCACGATCATTTTTTCAAACCGGATTATCGAATAAATATCTGTAATAGTTTGGTCGCAAGCTTTATAATTAATAATTGGGAACACGTCGCGATACTTTACGGCAAAAGAGCGATTGCTTTCCTGGGTCATTGGGTATGGGTTATGAATTTAAGTACTTTTGCCGGAATTGTCAAATTTGCCTGGTTTTCTACTCCGGTTGTATTGTTTTTAGTTGGAACAATGGCGGCGCTGCGCAACGGGGTGTTCAGACAGGCCTCAGTTGTCTGGCTTGTCATACTTGCAGTATTTCTTTATTGTATCTTTCTATTCATGGATTGGATGTACCGCTACCGGGCGCCGGCCGTTCCCTTTATTGTTATCGTGATTGCATATGGGACGGAGCAGCTTTTTCGCAAAGTTTTTTGTATTGCCAAAAATCTTGTACGGGGATGCTAGTAATGAAAAAAGGCAGCATACTAATTGTAATCCCGGCTTTTAATGAACAAAATAATATCCTGCGAGTCATCCGGGATATCGAAGAAAGTATTCCTGAGGCGGACATACTCGTCATCAATGATTGTTCGGTTGATAAAACTTCTTCGGTTGCCAGACTGGCGGAAGGAGTAAAGGTGGTTGACCTTCCCTGCAATTTGGGGATTGGCGGCGCCGTGCAGACCGGTTTTAAGTATGCGTACGCTCAGGGATATCAGTATATGGTGCAAATCGACGGGGACGGCCAGCATATTCCGCAAGAGGTAAGCAAGCTGGTTGCCGTTATGCAGCAGAGCGGTTGCGATATGGTGATCGGTTCCCGCTTCTTAGATATACGGTCGTACCGTCCACCGCTGGCCAGAAGACTGGGTATTAAGTTGTTTTATCTGCTGTTTAAGGTTCTTATCAACACGAAAGTTACCGACAGTACTTCCGGTTTCCGGCTGTATAACCGGAAAAGTATAGAAATCTTGTCAAGGATTTATCCGGCAGATTATCCGGAGCCTGATGCTATTGTTGTACTTAAAAAGCACGGGCTTCAGATACGCGAGGTAGGCGTGAGGATGCGGGAGCGTGAGCATGGTCACTCTTCAATAACCGCAATCAAAAGTCCGTATTACATGGCGAAGGTAATTTTATCTATTCTATTTTCCTGCACCAGGACAAGGTGGTGAGCAGGCCGTGGTCGGCGGCAATATTGATAAAATTCATCTGTTGGGTATCGCTTTCAGCTTAACTATTTTGCTCTCCGTGTTCTTTTTGGTTCGGGAAAGGATGCTCAAGGAGAAGTATTCTCTGGTTTGGCTTTTGATCGGCCTATTTACGCTTGTAATGTCGGCATTTGAGAATTTGATGGATTCTTTTTCTGAACTTATCGGCGTTAGTTATCCGCCGTCAGCATTTTTTGCTATTTTAATTGCCTGCGCTTACCTGCTGCTCTTGAATATGAGCGTAAGTATTTCCGGCCTCAAAGCGCATAATAAAGCGCTGACCCAGGAACTGGGTTTAACCAAACTTAGATTGGAAGAACTGGAAAAGAAAATCGAAAAGGCGGGACTATGATAAAGTATTGGATGCTTTTCGGGAGCGTAACAATGACTGTTGTTGCCAGCACTTTACTGAAGCTGGGCAGCCGTTCGGTTAATTTCGACAGCGGATTAATGGGTATTTTTCTCGGCTATATGACTTCACCGGCCATTCTGGCCGGTTTTGCGTCGTATGCCCTGGCAGCGCTACTATGGGTATACTGTCTTTCGGTATTTGATCTCAGCTATGTGACCTTCGTGTCCAGCGTACAGTACATCTTGTTGATCGCTGTTTCAATTTTAGTATTTCAGGAACATATCAGCCTGGTAAAATGGGCTGGGAGTATTTTGATCATGATTGGCGTAATCTTCTGGATGAAAGGGTAACTTCGATGTTCAGGTTTGTTCCTTATGCCGCCTCCATGCGGGAAGAATGGGATTGCTTAGCTTTGTCGCACGGAACAATTTATCATACAACTGCTTTTCGGCAGGTGTTATTGGATTCTTTCGGCTATCAGTGCGTCTATCACGCCGTACAGGATCATACCGGCAAAATTTGTGCCCTCGTTCCGCTTGTTGCCGGACGTAATCTTGCGCTGGATAAAGCCGGTGTTTCGCTTCCTTTTGTAAATCATGCGGACATTTGCGGCAACAATCCTGATGCCGTTCAGTTTGCGGGGGCTTGTCTGCCGGAGCTGAGGGACAAGTTTGGTTTAGCCTACATCGAGCTTCGCTTGAAAGACCAGGAGATTATTGGACCCGGCTGGAGGGTGAACCTGCAAAATTATACCTTTGTGCTGCCGCTGGAAGATGAGGCGTCGGCACTGGCGCTGTCTACCGCGAGCAACCGTAATCACATACGCAAAGTATATAAAAATGACTGGTTTACGGTTTCGTTTGACAGCCGGCATCTTGACGGGTTTTATCATGTTTATGGCAAAAGGATGAAGGAGTTAGGCTCGCCGGCTCCGGACATTACGTTTTTCCAGCGTTTTTTTCAATATCTGCCGGATCATGCGTTTTTACTCACCGTTCTTGACCGTCAGACGAAAAAGGTGGTTGGCGGCATGCTGCTTTTAACCAGCCCCGGCGACCAGACGCTGTATTATCCTTACGGCGCCACTCTTATTGAGTATAACCCTAAATACCTGAACAATTTTATGTATTGGGAAGCTGTGCGCTTTGGCATCAGACATGGCATGAAGCAACTTGATCTTGGCAGGTCGCCGGCAGGTTCCGGCACTTACAAATATAAGCAGCAGTGGGGGGCTAAGCCTGTTCAGCTCAAGTATTTTGTTGCTGACAGGTGCGGCGGGGCAGCCGGCCCGCCTGACCGGAATAAGCTGGGCATCTTCGTAAAAATGTGGCAGGCGATCCCCGGTTTTATTACCGATCTGGCCGGAAGACGCCTCATTAAATACCTTATGCCCTAGACATCTCTTTTAGTGGAGGGTTTACATTTGAAAAGTTCGAATTGGAAGCAATACTTTGATCAAAAGGCTGAGATCCATGGGGCATCTGTTAAAGCATCCGACTATTTTGATGACGCCAGTTTTTTCATGCAGCGAGATAATACCCTGAGGTGGCTGGGCAAACTGCGCGCTAAGGAAATACTTGATGCAGGTTGTGGCGTGGGAGCGTTCAGCGAGCCTCTAACCAAGGATAATGTGGTTTATGGGGTCGATTTTTCCGAAAAGAGCCTTGCGTTTGCGGCCGACCGGGGACTGCGCACCGTTCCGGGTGACTTGACGGCGCTGCCGTTTGCTAACGATAAGTTCGACGTTGTGCTGTGTATCGGTGTATTGCAACTTATCGAAGATTATATGCCGGTCGTGACTGAATTAGCCAGAGTTACTAAGCCGGGGGGAACGCTGCTTATTCAAACGCTGCACAAGGGTTCTGTGCAGCGTAAGATATTACGGCTATTTGAGCAAAATAAAAAGTTTGACAAGATGTATGACATGGACGAGCTTAAACAAGCATTTATCCGTTGTGGTTTCGGCGATATCGAGTTTTTAAAGATGTACCATCCTTTCCGGTTTGTCACTGCCGCGGTGCGGGAAGGGCTGGTGTCGGATATTTTTTGTACTTCATTCGCTATCAAAGGGAGAAAATATGCGGAATAAGCAAGCTAATTTTTCAAAATGTATTAATATGCTCACCTTTGATACCGAGGAATGGTTTCACGCCAACTTTACAGGCGTAAATCCCGCGCGGTTCCGCGGCAAAGGTTCCAATTTCCGGGCACAGGCAGACGATATTTTAAAGCTCTTAAGCGATACCGGCAGTCGGGCCACTTTTTTTACCCTGGGTTCGGTGGCAGAGGACTACCCGGAGGTAATCAGTGCAATTGCGAGAGAAGGACATGAGGTGGCTTCCCACGGCTACGGTCATCAACTCGCTTACAGGCAAACCTTTCAAGAATTCAGGGAAGATGTGCAAAAGTCGATCGCCATTCTGGAAGACGTTACAGGGCGACGTGTTGCCGGGTACCGCGCGCCTTCCTGGTCAATTGTGGAAAGCAATCTGCATTACCTGGAGGCACTGGAAGAATTAGGCCTTATATATGACGCCAGTATTTTTCCCGTAAAAACGTTTCTATACGGTATTCCCACCGCACCGACTGATATCCATAAACCCCGAATCAATGGGCGGGAGCTAAGTCTGTATGAAGTTCCTACGTCCGTAATAAAGCTGTTCGGGCGAAATATAGGGTATTCGGGAGGTTTTTACTTCCGGCTGTTTCCGGTTTTTTTTATTAAAAGGGCAATTAGCCGCGCCAACCGCGACGGTAAAGCCGTAATCGTATATCTTCATCCGCGGGAAATCGACAGAACGGAGAGAAAGCTGGTACTCCCGCTGAAGGAAGCGTTTATACATTATTACAATATTGGTTCTACTCGCGCGAAGCTGGAAGAGATTATGCGGCAGTTTTGCTTTACTAGCGTTCTGGATTATCTGCAACCGAGGCTATCAGGGTGACCTGGCAGCCTCGGTTTCTTTATTATCGTTTTTTCACTGTGGTACCTTTTATTGGTTAGTTTAGACAAAAGTCCTGATGTATTTTTGCATGATTGGAAAGTTCACTTTTTTTCGTTCATAAGCCGGGTAACCGGACTATGAGTTTTTTCGTATGTTTTTGGCTTCCGAAAAGCATTCTAAGGAGGGGAAGCGGCAAGCATTCCTATCGACATGAAACGAAAGGATGAGATGCAGCATGAACCTTACAATTATCATTCCTACCTATAATGAGCGGGAAAATGTCGCTGCGATTGTTAAACGGCTACAGTGCGTCATGTCAGAGCACGTTTCAGTTCGATATGAAGTTTTATTTATTGACGACAGTACGGATGATACTCCTGCTCGCCTGGAAGCGTTGGCGAAGGAGCATCCGGAGGTTCGTTACATACACCGCAGCGGCGAAAGAGGATTGGCGTCCGCTGTTGTCAAAGGCTTTGAAGCGGCTAAAGGCGAGCAAATGATAGTAATGGACGCCGACCTACAGCATCCGCCCGAACTTATCCCCTTGATATTGAAGCGTCTTTCGGAGGCAGATATCGTCATTCCAAGCCGGTTTATAGACGGGGGAACAGATGGGGGTCTCAATCAGTTCCGTAAATTTGTCTCCTGGACGGCCCGGACGATCGGTCGGTTGTCGATAATGCGACTGCGGGACATTTCTGATTGTACGGGCGGTTATTTTGGCTTAAACCGCAATGTAATTGAGGGTGTGGCGCTAAATCCGGTAGGTTGGAAGATCTTGATGGAGGTGCTTGTAAAAGGAAATTATCGTACGGTTCATGAAATCCCATATGCGTTCGTAGCCCGCGATGCGGGACAGTCCAAGATGAATGTAAAAGAGCAGTGGAACTACCTGCGGCACATCGTCAAGCTTGTCAGCTACAGTGAGGAAGACCGGCGGTTTTATGCGTTTTGTCTGGTTGGCTTGCTGGGGGTGCTGGTGAATCTCGCTTCTCTCGCTATGATGCTGACTTTCTTTCCGGTCGATGAGCTTGCAGCGTCGATCACGGCATCGCTTATCGCGATGATTCATAATTTTATCTTAAATGACACTATTACCTGGAAGATCAGCCAAAACCTGGTAATTTGGCGGCGGGTGCTCCGCTTTCCACAGTATGTGCTGGTATCTACGCTTGGTATACTGGCAACAGCTTTTCTTGCCCGTTTATTCATGGCAGCGACCGGCGATATCTATATCGGACAGTTAATCGGGATTTCCGTTTCAACGTATGGCAGTTTCCTGGCGAATAACCGCTGGACATGGGCTGGTCCGGAGTATCAGGCGGGAGACAGCCAAAAATTAATTGTTACTCAAGAGTATTGGGGGAAAATTACCTAGCAATGGCAAAACGAATTTTTCGCGTGAGGGCGGCCTGGTACGCTTTTGTCTTGCATACAGCGCTGATCCTTATTGCCTATAGTGTTGCCGATGCTCTTCCGGAGAAAAATCCGACCGGGTTTATTAATCCGGCCATGCCGGCGACAGCTCCGCTGCTGGATAAATTAATTCGCTGGGATGCTCACTGGTACACTTATATTGCTGAGTTTGGCTATACTCACCAGGCGATTGTTTTTTTTCCTTTAATGGTTATTTTCATGAAGGCTGTGTCTGTTACCGGACTATCCTACGCGGCAGCAGGGGTTATCATTTGCAATATTTTTACGCTGCTTAGCTTTTTCCTGATGTTTCGCGTATTCCGGCTGGATTTTTCCGAGGCTGTGGCTTTTCGGGCCCTAACTGCCTATGCGGTGATGCCCACATCTTTTTTTCTTAACAGCATTTATACCGAACCCATATTTTTGTCTTTTTCTTTGCTTTCGATTTATTATGCACGAAAGCGGCGATGGTGGCCAGCGGGCATTGCGGCGGCAGCAGCCGCCCTGTCCCGTAATCTGGGGGTTTTTCTGGTTATTTTTTTGGTATGTGAAATGTATGCCAGTTTTCAAAGAGGATGGAGGGGGGGCTGGCCGGTTCTGTCACTTGGCTTGCCTCCTTTGGCGCTTAGTGCATTTATGGCGTACAATGCCAAGTTACTAGGCGACCCGCTGGCTTTTTTTCACACGCAGAAGGAATGGGGTCGTCAATTCGGGCTGCCTTGGGATAATATGGCGAATAATGTTCGCCTGCTGACAAGCGGAGTGGTCGCGGAGCCAGGAATGATACTCGATATTTTCATGGTGCTTTTCGGGCTCAGCGGACTAATTTATCTGACATTTAAAAGGGAGTGTCGGGTGAGGGTTTCTTATCTTGCGGTGGCCTGGATTTGGTTTCTTATACCGCTCTTTTCAACGACGCCGTTTTTTCCGCTCTACAGTATGTCCCGGTTTGTTCTGGTATTATTTCCGTTGTATATTTTTATTGCCCGTCTCCCTGTTGCTTATTTTATTGTATTTACGGGAATCAGCGCAGCTACGCTTGTTGTGTGCGCGGCGCTTTTTATGAACTGGCACTGGATAGGTTAGAGATGAGGGGAAGAAGGGATAAGGTGTTGAAATAATAGGGCTTCCCGTTTAGGGAAGCCCTGTAAATTTATCAGTCAGTTCTGTTTCGTTCGCGGGCGGCAGTTGCGTAACCAGGATTTTATCAATCCGCGTGCGATCCATATCTATTACTTCGAAGCGGTAGCCGCACCATTCAAAGGATTCGGCGACTTGCGGAATATAGCCGAATTGCGAAATGGCAAACCCGGCTAATGTTTGGTACTGGTCCCGCTCCTCGCGAGGCAGGTCGTCAAAACCAAAGAGTTCTTTGAATTCTTCGACAGGCAGCATCCCATCAAGCAGCCAGGAACCATCTTCGCGCTGGACTACGTCAGGGTCTGACTTTTCGGCAGATGCGGGCAATTCACCCATGATATGCTCAACAATGTCATGCAGTGTTACCAAACCGTCAATACCGCCAAATTCATCAGCGACAAAAGCAAAATGCGTGCCTTGCTGCTTAAACAAATCCAGCACTTTCAGCGCAGGCATGTTGCGTGGTACGTATAACGCCTGGACGGCGGCAGTCTCCAGGTTGACATCCTGGCCGGCCATCACCGTTGCCAGCAAATCTTTGGCGTAAACGACGCCGACTATATCATCAAGGCTGCCGCGGGCGACAGGAAAAGTAGAGTATTTTGCTTTGGAAATCAAGTCCAAATTGTACTGTGTGGTATCCTCAAGATCAAGCCATTCGATCTGCGTACGCGGCGTCATAAGCGCGCTTACGCGCATATCGCTTAGTATAAAAATATTTTCCACCATTTCACGCTCGGCCTCTTCAAAAACGCCATGCTGCGCTCCTTGGCCGATCAGCACTTTTACTTCTTCCTCGGTCACGGGTGGTTCGTCCGGGGGTTTAACCCGCAGGATAGCCAGAACTAATTTCGTGGAAAAACTGAGAAACCGCACTAACGGACGATTGATGCGGACGAAAGCTGACATCGGCCTGGCAACGAATACGGCAATTGGCTCCGGATTATTGAGCGCAAGGCGTTTTGGCACCAGTTCGCCGATAATGAGTGAGGCGTAAGTAATTGCGGATACAACGATGGCGAGACTGAGCGCATCAGCGTAGCGGGTGAGCCCAGGATATGCTTTAAGCGGGGTAGCCAAGTAGGATGATAAGGTGGCGCCGCCGAAAGCGCCGGTGAGTATGCCAATTAAAGTTATGCCGATTTGTACGGCTGATAATAGATCAGTTGGGTCTTCCGCCATTTGCAAGGCTTTCTTTGCGCCTTTGCTGCCCTGCGCCGCCAGGTGTTCCAGACGGCTTTTACGGGAAGATACAATGGACATTTCGGTCATGGCAAACAAACCATTGGCCAAAATCAGAAATAAAATGATAGTTAGCTCGGTACTTATACTGGAACTGTCCAAGTTGCAACAGCACTCTCCTTATATCACAACAGGGAATTTTTGTTTAATATTCGCGGCGTATTTTTTATTCCCTGCAATGCGGGGACTGAAACCAAAGCCGCTATGTAGTAGCGGCATGCAGCTCTTCTTAGTGTAAGAGAGGCGGAAATGATTTATACGGACTTAATAATTGAACATAAAACAGTATTTAGCAGGGTTTTTGCCAAAGCCTTAGAATTATCTGGAATGGTATATCCATCTTTGTATACTGCGAGCGGGGTGCAAAATGAAGATCGTGATTGTGGGCGCAGGTAAAGTGGGCTTTACGCTGGCTCAGAAGCTGACCCAGGAGGAGCATGACGTAATTGTTATCGAGAAGGATGATGAGCGCAGAAGCATCATAGAAGATCATTTGGACGTGATGACTGTAGCCGGCAATGGCGCAAGCCCCAGGCTGCTAAAGGATATTGGCATTGCGGATGCCGGGATGATGATAGCTGTCACTGACAGTGACGAGGTCAATATGATCGCTTGTCTGGCGGCTAAGCAGGCCGGTGTGCCTAAAGCAATTGCCCGGGTGCGGAATACTGAGTATTTGGAACAGGACTGCCAATCATTCGGAAAAACGTTTGGGATTGATCTGATCATTAACCCCGAGATGGTGACCGCGGTCGAAATCAGCCAAATCCTGAAAACTCCTGCCGCGCTTGATGTCGAGGATTTTGCCGGCGGCAAGGTGCGCATGCTGGAAGTCAAGATCCGTGTCGGCTCTCCCTTTAGCGGCAAGCCGCTGCGGGAATTGAGCTTGCCGCCTAACGTATTGATTGCCGGTATTTTACGCAAAGATAAGATGATTATTCCTCACGGCGGCGATCAGATTGAGGATAATGACTGCGTTTTTTTTCTGGGAGAAAAAGAAGCGATTTGTGGGATGGAAGACCTTTTCATCGAAAAGCGGACCAAGCTGGAACGCATCCTGATTATCGGCGCCGGCCGGATCGGCCGGTATCTGACGCTAATCCTGGAAAACAGCGGCTATACGGTAAAAGTTATTGACAAGGACCGACGCCGCTGCGAAGAACTGGCCAAAGCTGTTGATAAGGCTATGATTTTATGTGGCGACGGTACTGACATGGAACTTCTGACGGAAGAGGGGATCGGTGACTTTGATGCGGTTGTCTGCCTTACAGATGACGATAAGCTCAATCTGCTGGTTGCCTTGACAGCGAAGCACTTCGGCGCGCAGAAGACGTTTGCCCGAGTCGGGCGGCCGGAGTATATTTCCTTGATGGAGCAGGTAGGGGTAGATGTTGTTTTCTCTCCGCGGCTGCTTACGGCCGGGGCGATTTTGCGCCAGGTCCGCCGCGGGGAGATTGTATCCGTGATGCTGTTTGAAGGTTCAAAAGCGGAAGCCATTGAGCTTGATATCGGCAAGGGAAACCGCCTGGTAGGGAAGCGGTTGAAAGATCTCAAGTTTCCACAGCGCGCGCTGGTAGGGGCGGTGGTGCGGGATCAGCAAACGATCCTTCCTAACGGCGATACTGTTTTACAGGTAGGCGACCGGGCTATAATTTTTACCTTGCCTGATCGTGCGGCCAAAGTGCTAGACTTTTTAGAGGGCAGGGAATAAGGGATATATGAGGTCACAAATTGTCGTCGGACTGCTGGGCAAAATGCTTATCGCTTTTGCCTTGTTTATGGTGGTTCCGTTATGCTACGCAGTATTTCAGCGTGAAGCTGCGGGTCTGGCGTTTTTAAATTCGATGGTGGCAACCGGTTTATTTGGATTGGCGCTCTTTTATGGCGGGCAGACTGCCGGCCATGTAGGGACGCGCGAGGGATTTTTAATTGTGGCGGGCACATGGGTGTTTACCAGCGCATTTGGCGCGCTGCCTTACTACTTTTCCGGCTGGGTTCCGACTTATCTGGATGCGGTGTTTGAAACCGTTTCCGGTTTAACAACCACCGGGGCC
>JAOACF010000086.1 GCA_026417995.1 Negativicutes bacterium | reverse complement strand
TAACTTGGAGGAAAAACAAAAAAGTCCAAGGCTAAAAGCCTTGAACAATAAAGTCTCTCGGGTTTCCGAGAGCGTACTTTTTTTATAAAGGGGGGATAATAAATAAGCACCCGCTTTAGCCGGGCGTTTTCCAAGTAATAATCTATCAAATTAAAGGAGGGAAGTTATGACGAATAAGCGCGAGATCCTTGAACCCACTGCAAAGCCGGCTTTGGAAAAATTGAAGATCGAGGTTGCGAACGAAACACTTGGCAAGGATATACACCAAAAAATTGACAGCGCCAATTATGAAAATGCTCTTGCTGAAAAGAAGTGGGAAGTAGCGGAAGACTTGGGCTTAAAGAATAAAATCGATCAGGTTGGTTGGAAAAATATGACAACAGGAGAGGTCGGCAAGATCGGCGGTAAAATAGGCGGTAAGATTGGCGGTAACATGGTAAAAAAAATGATAGCCATGGCCGAATCGCAAATGGCTCCCGTTAAAAAAGAAGTCCTTGCCCCCTCCCGGCGCGCTCTCGAAAAGGATACCTGAAGGTAAATTCTGCCGGACCGCAGTTTGCGGTCCGGTTAGCTTTTAGGAGGATTTCTGAGATTTTTGTTTAAGTACTAATAGTTAAATTTGAATTTCGCTTTTCCCATTGCAACTTGTCTATATGCTATAATTGAGAAAAGATTAAACGCCCCAGGAGGTAATCATGCCAAAAGAGCATAACGGCGAAACGCGCAACCGGGCGGCGCGCCACTCAAACATGAAATTCGCCAAAATCGCCGCGATAGCGGTTATTGTATTTGTGGTATTAGTCGCGGGAGCCGGCCTCGGCTTCTTGACGGCAAGCATTCACACAATGCCTAGCCTGAAAGGTGATATCCGTCCTGCCGCCTCGTCCCAGATTTTTGACACAAACGGTAAATTGATCGCCACTATCCATTCCGTCGAAAACCGTTTACCGGTTCCTATCAGCAAAGTCCCAAAGCATTTGCAGGATGCCTTTATTGCCGCAGAGGATGTGCGTTT
The DNA here is from genome assembly GCA_026417995.1 of Negativicutes bacterium. GTDB lineage: Bacteria > Bacillota > Negativicutes > Sporomusales > JAOACF01 > JAOACF01. The sequence goes on along the minus strand of JAOACF010000086.1, from coordinate 10,967 downwards.
TTACCAACATTTAGGCATTGACCCGCGCGGTATCATTCGTGCAATATGGGCCAACATCGTCGACCGGAGCGTTTCCGAAGGCGGCAGCACAATTACCCAACAGCTTGCCAAAAATGCACTGCTTTCACAGGAACGAACCCTGAAGCGTAAAATTCAGGAAGCTATTTTGGCGATACAAATTGAACGACAATATAGTAAAAAAGAAATTTTGGAATTATATCTGAACCAGATTTATTTCGGACAGGGTGCATATGGCGTCCAGGCCGCATCGCAGACTTATTTTGCCAAAAATGTAGAAGATCTAACACTTGCCGAAGCGGCCATGCTTGCAGGCATTCCCAAAAGTCCTAATTACTACTCGCCGCTTAATAACCTCAAGGCAGCGAAAGAACGTCAAAACACTGTTCTCGAGCAAATGGTGAAGTATGGCTATATCAGCCAGGAAGCTGCCGATAAAGCTGCCAAGACTGAAATTAAGCTCTCCAAACGCAGTGGCGCATCCGGGGCTATTGCGACTTATTTCGTGGACTATGTTACACAGCAGCTTATTGATAAATACGGCGCCGATGCTGTCTACAAGGATGGATTAAAGATTTATACCACTCTGGACATTGACATGCAGCGGGCTGCCGAACGAGCAATGGAACAATTGCCAACCTATCGGACGGAAAATGGTATAAAGCAGCCGCAGGGAGCGCTAGTTGCGATCGAGCCGAGCACCGGACATATAAAGGCAATGGTCGGAGGCCGCGGCAATGATCAGTTTAACCGTGCCGTTATGGCCGAAAGACAGCCCGGATCGGCTTTTAAACCATTTGTTTACTTAGCTGCTATTGAAAGCGGCATGACCCCTGCTTCAATTATAGACGATAATCCGATTAGCTTTGGCAATTGGTCGCCCGTTAATTACGACGGAAAATTTCGCGGGCCGGTTACCCTGCGTAGCGCACTCGAGCAATCACTTAATGTGGTTGCGGTAAAGCTCGCCAACCAGGTAGGCGTCGATAAACCACTCTACTATGCGCAGCAGATGGGTATTTCTACCCTTGTGCTCCGCGGTTCGACCAATGACCGTAATTTGGCTATGTCACTGGGCGGACTGACCCGCGGCGTAACTCCCCTGGAAATTGCCAGCGCCTATGGGGTTCTCGCTAATCAAGGAATTCGCGTAGAACCTATGGCAATTATTAAAGTTACCGATCGCAGCGGAAAGGTTCTGGAGGAAAACCGCTCACGTGAAAAAGTGGTTATAAATGAGCGCAGTGCTTACCTGCTCACCGACATGATGAAAGGGGTAATCACTCACGGTACCGGTGCTGCTGCTAATATCGGCCGCCCGGCTGCGGCTAAAACCGGCACTACCAGTGATTACAAAGATGCCTGGTTTGTAGGATTTACGCCTGATTTAGTTGCAGCCGTATGGATGGGAAATGACAATGACGGCGTTTTAGGCGGTATCACTGGTGGTGCTACTCCTGCCCTTATCTGGCGTTCATTCATGCTGGAAGCTGCCGCAAAATATCCTGTACGAGATTTTATCAGACCATCCGGAATTGTTTCGGCTACAATTTCAACCAAAGACGGTTTGCTGGTAAATGATCCCAAAGCTGCCGCAGACCCTAAGAATAAAGACGTTCGTACTGAAATATTTATTGAAGGAACCCAACCGACGAAGCCCTCTACGCCTGCAGTCACTCCGCCACCTAATATCGATAGTGATAAGCCGGTTACTGCACCTCCAGCAGACCCAGCTTTGACAAAACCTCTGCCGCCCCCGCCACCTGCCAAACCGGATAAACCTCAAGCCGCGCCGGCGCCAGCTAAACCAGAAGCCGGCAAGAAAAATTAAAAATAAAAAACACGCGATCATTGCGCGTGTTTTTTATTTTTTCGCATATATATTACTAAGAAAGATTCGTAATATCGGTATCTTCTTCCACAACCCAAAACAGTAGCAGAATAATAACTACGAATACAATCCACCAGCTACCGCGTCCTCCACCAAAGCAGGACATTGCACTTCCTCCTTTCGGGTATTGATAATCGGACTTTACCTGGCTAAATTGTTATCCCTTCTGGTTTAATATATGGCCGATTACGTTCTACTGTTACTGTTATCTAAAAATTTAGGAACACGCCGCAGCGTGTTCCTTTCTACCGGTTTAAGTATTAGCTAAGAGTTGTATCTTCTTCTAAGAAGAACAGCAGGAGAATAATGATGATTATAATCCACCACGAGCCACCACCAAAGCCTCCACAACCTCTTGCCATTGTAACTACCCCCTTAAATGCTCATTTATTAGGGCGGTTGAAATTGTGTTCCCCAGCGCTATTTGGCCGCCCGCCCTTCTAATTTCATAATATGGATTTATCATGCTAAGTGTTACAGCATGAAGAGAGTTTTAAGTACTTAGCAAAAAAGTTTTCCGGCTTTACTCCAGCATGCGCCGGATTTTCTTCGGTGTCTCAGCCGCTGTTTTCAACGACTGCATAGTATTTGTAATCATTTCGCTAATACCTCTGATCTTGTCGATTGTAGAATTCATTGTGTCAATTCGCCGATCCATGGGGATGGTGTCTGATGTCAAGGTTAGTAAAATAACCATTGTTTGATAGCTGAAGTTAGGGTTACTGATTATCTTCCGGATAAAACGCGAGGCCTTTCCCGCCTGGTTTACAGGTTTAGCCACTTTTACCTCACTGACTGCCGGGACATCGTCATTGCCGGGAGGGAGCTGCGGTGGACTGCCACTTCGCCGGAAACGCCTTCTTAAACGCATTGTGTTCACTCCCTGTCAACTGATTTTAATCTAATATATGTTCCACTCTATATTTTGGTCTCTCCTGGCAAATCACGGACAAACACATTTTACGTACCAACGCATAAATTAGCATATAAATTGTGTGGAGGTAAGCGTATGCTTGAGAATTTTGGCAATATCATGGAAATGGTTAAAAGCTTGCAACAAAGCGTCAATCATGTGCAGGAACGTCTGCAGAATGAGCGGATTGAAGTTGCGAGCGGTGATGCTGTAAAGGTTATTGTCAACGGACAACAGTCTATTGTAACAATTGAAATCAACAGCAAATACCTAACGCCGGACAACGCCAGTCTATTGCAGGGACTTTTAACCGCTACCGTAAATAATGCGTTAGCTAAATCCAGGGAAATTCAGCAAGCGGCTATGGATAAGTTAGCAGGTGATCTGAATCTTCCCAAAATACCCGGGCTATTTTAGGAGGGATATACATGCCGGCAGAAAATTTTGAAAAGGGGCTGCTTCAGACTGCGACACGAATGCTGGATATGGCGGTCAACGAGGGGGCGGGCTATGATTCGCTGATTAACGTTCTTTCGTTGATGTGTGTGCTATCAATTTTAAATCGCAACCAACCTGCCGCGCAGCAGCCGGCCGCTTCTCCTGCAGCTAATCCCCTGCAAAAACTCATTGGGGAACTTGCAAAAGGCGACGCCGGCGGCCCCTCACCCGAGACGCTCATGACTCTTCTGCCACTCTTAAACAGTCCTCAGCTTAAGTCCAAACTAAATCCGGCAACACTTACAGCTGTGATGGGCCTGTTAAACAATATGGGAGGAAGTGGCGGCGACAAGCAGGAATCAAAGTCGGAAAAGACGGAGAAAGTCGAGCGAAGCGAAAAAGCAACCGTCAAACCGGATCCTCCCGAGAATAAAAACGAACTCCCGGCGGCGGCTATTGTTACTGCTGAACATCCGCCGGAAAGACTTGAAACCGTACATAACGATCCGGAAAAAAGGGCGCCTGGGAAGTATTTAAACTGGAAAAGCAGCTTTTAAAAAACGATAAGCTAAGTGATGCTACAGTCACTTAGCTTATCGTTTTTGTTATTATGCCCGATCATAAAAAGGGCTCTTGCCCGATGCGCTTAAGGGTATTCCATAAGCAATTTTAACATCGTCTTCAAATATATTTAGGTTAAGGGCCGCTTTGCCAACAGTAAACATAATGCGATTGTCGATGCGATGATTTGCCGCAACACTGACAGCCGAGCCAATAGCGATTCCAAGATCGCCGATGCTAATGGCGCACAACCCAGAGTTGGCCAGGTTTTCTCCACAGTTGGCGTAGCCACAGTATCCGCATGGCGTAACTCCCATCGTCTTAACCTTCTGTCCCAACAAGATCAATACTGGCGCCTGATCTACACAGTTGGCGTCACGCTCAAAAAACTGGGCCCCGGTTGCTTTGGCGATTTTGCGCATTTCGGCGACGATTTGATCTTTGGCTCCGGCTTTGATAACCATGGTTACCAGATTATCCACGCCGCGCCCTTTGGGCGCTGTGCGGGCCGCCAGGCACATCAGGTCTACGACATAATCAATGGCGCGTTCTTCGGCATCCTTGCTTTTCGCAAACATTCCCTCTCCCCCTATCATCTTTATAAAAGCCTCACTACGGTCACACCATCCCCGCCTTGATTAAATTCACCGACGGAAATAGATTTTACATGAGGGTGACTGGCCAAATACGCCCTTAATCCTTTACGCAAAGCTCCTGTTCCTTTTCCGTGAATGATGCTCACTTCATTTAAACCGGCTAACACTGCGTCGTCCAAAAATTTGCCAAGCACATCTTCCGCTTCTTCCACTGTCATGCCTCTCACGTCTACTTCTCTTACGACATCACGAACAACTAATTCCTTTTTCTTTGCAGCTATCAGCGGCGGCGTTCCCCTATCTTCTTTCGCCAACCGGCAATTCTCCAACGGAACAGTCATCTTTAATATGCCAAGCTGTACAGTAACGTCACCGGCATTAATCGCAATCACTGTTCCTTTTTGTTTTAAATTCGTTACGTATACTGTCATTCCCGGCCTAAGTTTATCAGCCGTAACTGCCGGCAAATTTTCGTTTTCGTCTGCTTCTTGGCGGTCAAATGCACTTAAACTATCTTTTAACACCTGCCGCGCTCCGTCGATAACTTTCTGACGATCACGCTCGGCGCCGCCGGCAAATTGCGCCTTTAGCTGACTAATAATCATGTCTGCTTGTCGTCGAGCCTGTCGCAGCAATGCGCCGGCTTCTTCTCTGGCTTTGTTCATAATCTCGTTGCGCTTGGCGGCAAATGCTGCTTGCTCATGTTCAAATGCAAGTTTTTGCTGCGCGAAGTATCTTTCGGCTTGTGCCATTTGTTCCATACGCTCAGCATATTCTTTTTTCTTGGCATGGAGGCTGGCCAATAGTTCTTCAAACTCGAGATGTTCTTTGCTTAAAAAGTGTTTGGCCTGGTCAATAATTTTCTCGCTGAGCCCCAACCGGCTGGAAATGGCAAATGCATTGCTGCTCCCGGGAACGCCAATCAGCAAGCGATAGGTCGGGCGCAAAGTCTGAACATCAAATTCTACGCTCGCATTTTCGATTCCATGCCTGGTATAGGCAAATGTTTTTAGTTCACTGTAATGTGTTGTTGCAATAACTTTAGCGCCCTTGCCGTAGAAATAATCAAGCATTGCCATGGCAAGCGCCGCTCCTTCATCCGGGTCAGTTCCCGCGCCAATTTCGTCAATCAGCACTAAATCGTCCTGAGTAACACGCTTAATTATCTTGATTAAGTTCGTCATATGTGCGGAAAATGTGCTAAGACTCTGTTCAATGCTTTGTTCATCGCCAATATCGGCATAAATGTTGTTAAAAACCGGCATCTCCGAGCCGTAAGCAGCAGGAATAAGTATTCCCGACTGGGTCATGAGCGCAAAAAGCCCGATGGTTTTTAATGAAACGGTCTTGCCGCCGGTATTGGGACCAGTAATCAACAGCACCGAGAAATCGCGACCCAGGTGAATATCAATCGGCACTACCGTTTCAGGAGGAATTAACGGGTGCCGGCCTTTGCGTATGTTGACAAAGCCCTGGGCATTGATTAAAGGCGCTTCTGCCTTCAGGTCAGCGGCCAACCGGGCTTTGGCGTTGATTAGATCGAATTCCCCTAATACATTGCTGTTTATATAGATGTCCGCCGCCTCTTGAGCGATTTGGGCACTTACCAGCGTTAAAATACGTTCGATCTCATCCCGCTCAGCAGCCACAGCCTGTTTGAGATCATTATTCAAGTTAACAACCGCCATAGGCTCGATAAATACGGTGGCGCCGCTTGCTGACTGATCATGCACGATCCCCGGAAACAGCGACCGGTACTCCTGCTTGACCGGAATGACGTACCGGTCGCCGCGAATTGTAACCAGCGCATCCTGATAGTATTTTTGATATTCCGCCGTATGAAGCAGGCTGTCAAGTTTTTCCTTAATCCTGTTTTGGAGTTTTTTTATTTCTCGCCGGATGCGATGCAACTCGACACTGGCGTCATCGCGAATTCCCCCGTGCTCGTTGATAACATTCTCAATTGCATTTTCAATTTTCCTGAGTACTTTGATGGCAAGACTTTTTTGCGCTAATAATGGCGCCGAATCGTTCACATCGGCAAAGAACGCCTTCAGCCGCCTGGCTGCCGCCAGGGTGCTGCTAACTGCGAGCAATTCGTGCGGCTCCAGATATGCGCCCAGTTCACAGCGTTTGAGAGAGTCACGTATATCGCGTATTCCGCCAAGCGGCATTGTAAGGGCAGCATCCAACAAGCTCCTAGCTTCCTGGGTTTCGGCCAGCATCCGTCTCACCTCAGCGGCATCACTGCTCGGCCTTATTGCAAGCGCCAATTCCTTGCCGATAGATGAGCCGGTCCGTGCAGCCAGCATTTCTAGTACTTTATAATACTCCAACGTATGCAATACCGTTAAATCCATAAACTCTCCTTATAATACACCCCGAAAATAATGCCCTCTGGTGATATCATTATGCTCCAGGGCGTTGATTCTATCTTCACAACGGCTCCATTGCTCACCGGCATCCAGGAGATTGCGGTAAAGCCGGGTAACAGCCGCAAGGTGCTCGCTGGACGCCAGCTTGCCTTCAATACGGAGACGGGCAAGGCCGCTTTGCGCCAACCGGTGCACATGCGGCAGCATGCTAAGTTCTTTGGCGTTTAGCACATGCATCCGGCAATATTGATCGGTAACGACTGGGAACCGTTCATTCTTGCGGTCTTGCAAATAATATGCGCCCTTTAAGCACGCCTGATTGCATTTGCCGGTATTTAGCCCGCCAAGAAAACTGCCAACGGCGCAGTATTCAGAAATCATTAGTGTCAGATAACCGTGAACAATGCATTCCAGAGGCATAATTCCATAGCCAGTTAAATCTTCTACCTGGCCAAAATTAAGTTCCGGCGACAATGTCAGGCTTGCCAGGCCTTCGCGCTGATAGAAGGCAATCGCCGCAGCGTTGTAGATGTTAAGTGAAAACTCACCGTACAACGGCACCGTTATCATTCGCTTAGCCATTCGCAGCGTTCCTATGTTCGATATGCTCACGGCATCAGGCCGTAATTCTTCAAATAGTGCCAAATCCCTTTCCACCCCGGCCATTTGTGCAGGCGTCGACAGCCTGGGCGTAGCAAGAATGATCTTGCGCCCTTTTAAACGGCAAAGCTCCACAGCCTCGGCATATTGTTCGGCCGTGAGAGGGAGATGATGAAAGGTTTCTCCGCCAAACATAATCCAGTCTGCTCCGGCTTGCAGCGCGGTTTTAACTTTTTCCACCGTATCGATATTGACGACCAATCCGGGCGTAAGCGGGCTAGCACTAGGTCTTTTCCGGGGTAACAGGTCACTGACTGTATAGGTTTGAGCCGGTAAGGGAGGCCGCTTGAAGCGCGACAGCCGGTCACGCTCTAAAGCCTCAACGGCATTCCTTCGCGCTTCGTTAATCTCACTGATAGGCACCATGATATTGCCTTGAACAGAGACATGGAGACTTTCCAACCGGAAAACGGTATTCCCCAAGCGTTCCACCTGTTTTTGAATAACCTCGGGATTCAATGGGCGCTTGAGCGCTTTTTCGGCAATAAATCCAGTACATGCCCTGCCTCGGTACCCGTCCGCGTCAGTCATCTCAATACAAAGCGGTTTGCCTTCAGCAACATTAACGGTGACGCTTACCGGAATTTTTTGAATGGCTTCCGCGCCTTCAAAGCGTGACCGTGCTTTTTGCATCAATTGAGCGTCAAATACTTTAAAGACCCGGTCATTCGGCCGCACCGGCTGGCTTACCGGAATAATGACTTCCGCCCCGGCAGGGGCGGTTTCGACATTGTTTCCATTCCACCGGATGAAGGAAATATCCGTGCTGACTCTTCCCCCGACCTTTACCCAGAACTCAACAATGTCGCCCACGCTTAATTCTTCATCCATCGCAATCAATGCAGTTTTCGTTTCGCGGAAATATTTGATAACCCGGCCAAGCCGAACACCGCGATTATTAGGCCTCCGATCGCTTATCATCAACCGCCCCTGCTTTTTTTCGAGATAGGCAGTTGTAAAACCGCGGTTAAATATCTGCGCCAGGTCTTTTTTCTCCTGTTTAGTTGCCTGATAAAAGCCACTGGCAGAGTAGGCATCAATAGCGCGCCGATAGGTATCCACAACTATTGCGACATATTCGGGGCGTTTCATTCTCCCCTCTATTTTGAAAGAGATTACTCCGGCTTTGATAAGCTCAGGAAATGTCTCTAATGTATTAAAATCCTTCGGACTTAGCAGATATTCGCCGGTATCCTGGCGAGCCAGTATGTCACTGCCGTTTTCGTCGACCAAAGTGTACGGAAGCCTGCAAGGCTGTGCGCATTTTCCGCGATTGCCGCTGCGTCCGCCGATCATGCTGCTCATTAAGCATTGCCCGGAATAAGAAATACACAGCGCGCCGTGTATAAAGACCTCTATCTCGATTGGTGAGCGCTGGCAAATTTCGCGGATATCGCTCAGCGACAATTCACGCGCTAATACAACCCGGCTAAAACCATGCGCCGCTAAGAACTCCACTCCTTCGGCATTATGCACGGTCATTTGCGTACTGGCATGAATATCGAGATTAGGAACAACTTTTCGCGCTATCATCGCAACTCCTGTATCTTGTACGATAATGGCATCCACACCTGTAATATACAGTTTCTGTATATATTCTACAAGCGCTGGCAGTTCACTATTGTCCAGCAGCGTATTAACGGTTACATAGACACGCACACCTTTCAGATGCGCGTAACGGACTGCTTCCGCCAGTTCCTCGTCGGTAAAGTTAGGTGCATAATGGCGGGCACCAAACATTTTACCGCCAAGATAGATGGCGTCGGCGCCGCTCTCGATTGCGGCGGTTAAAGCTTCACGGCTGCCCACAGGCGCCAGCAGTTCAATCACTCTGTTTCAGCTCCCTTAAGGAATTAAGTATTGCCGGCGTTACGTCTGTCATCTGTCGTATGCTTCCGGCAAGCTGCTGAGAACCGCACCCAAAAAGGATGAGCGGTATGGGATTTAACGTGTGTGTTTTCGTGCTCAAATCCTCAAAATTGCCATGATCACTGCAGACCATCGTTACCATATCTTCCGGCAGGCTGTACTGTATAGTTTCCAGCAATTCATTAAGATCATGAATAATTGTTTCGGCCCGCTCCCAATTTTGCTTATGACCGCAGCGGTCGGTCTGGAAGTATTCAAACAGCGTAAAATCATGCTCCTGGGCTATAGTAAGCAGGCGTCGCGCAGCCTCCGCCGGCTTGATTACCGGGATGCCATCCCAACCGAATAAAGGCAGCATTTCATTGGTAATATCCTGATAAACAGCGCATCTCTGAGCCAATTCCGGCAAAGACCGGAGCGGCAAACCCGCCTCCAGGATCAACCGTGTTGTAACTGAGTGGCGACGCTTGCGTTGCCGCACTAATTCCAGATAGTTAGGCGTATACATATTAGCCGATGTAGCTTTGCGGCCTAATGCACATATCCGTTTCATAATGCCGTGTTCGGCAATTACGTTGACCAGTTGTGGTCCGGGAAATGCCTGAATATGACGCCCCATGATCCGAGCTGCATTAATTCCCGTAAATAGAGTAGTTTGTCCGGTGGCGCTTTGCGGCAGTCCCGCGACTCCAAGTTTGGCATCCAGCGGTATAAGGCTAATATGTTTAGTTGCAAAATGCCCAAGTTCGCGCGTTAAAGGGGCGCTGAAGTTCTTTAGAAAAAAGGACGCCGCGAAGCGTACAAGCGGGTTCGTAGCAGGATTGGCATCTCCCAGCCCTATCCCATCAATAAAAATGAATAATATACGCATTTATTATCATTTCCATAAAGAAAACTTGGCTCCTTCCCAAAATAGGACACCAAGCTTTTTTCTCTTACATTTTAATGCAATTCCTTGACCGGATTGTATTGCGGCGCTTCATTAGTGCCGCCGGCATCCTTCGCTTCCTGTCGTTTAATGTGTTCGGTAAGATAATGAACATCTGCAATAAACTGTTGCAATTTCTTGAACTCAGCGCCCGCCGGGCTAAGCGGGTTTTCAAAGATTTTTTTCAGCGCAATCTCGAATTGCTGCTTTGTCAACGGTTCAACATCGGGCTCTTTGACCACTGTGAAATCGCCGCAACTTTCCAGCCTAGCCAGTTTTATATCTTTCAAATTCGTCATATCAAGCCCGTGCTTATGCAGTTCCTGCCGCAGATCATCAAGATTAAACTGCGTTTTGACCAAGTTTTCCCTGATAATTTTACCATCCTGCACGATGACGACGGGTGTCCCCTCAAACCATTTACGCAGAGTTGTATTTTTTAACGACGCCCGGGCTAAAAGTTGCTGCAAAAACAACAGGCCTAGCAAACCTTCTGCCCCTGAGAGCAGGGAATATTCAGTATCTAAGGCGACATTAGCCACGATATCACCAATGCCAACCATCAACACAAAGTCGAAGGGCGAAAATTGACCAATGGCACGGTTTCCCATAACTCTGACGACCACTAGCGCAACTGCAAAAATAAACGCCATCCGCAGCAAAACCTGACCGGCTGCTTCGTATGAAAACATTACACACCTGTCTCTTATACACATCT
>JAOACF010000085.1 GCA_026417995.1 Negativicutes bacterium | reverse complement strand
CTTGAGCTTATTATCTTTGCCGCCGAAGAATCCAGCCGGTTTGGCTTTGCGACAATGGGCAGCAAGGCTATGGCCGGCCTTGCCAATCTGACGGCATGGAGCAAGGCCAAAGATCAGGCTGGGATAACGCTGGCACAGGCACTTGCTTCGCAGGGTTTAAGCTTTGATCGTATACAGCAAGCTCAGCGTTCTAAAGACAGTATTAAGGCGTTTATCGAACTGCATATTGAGCAGGGAGCTAGATTAGAGCGTCAGGGGGAGACCATTGGCATCGTGGACGCAATCGCTGCTCCCACTCGCTTAAAAATGACGGTTGAAGGAGAGGCTGCTCATTCCGGGACTACGCCAATGGATGACCGTCGTGATGCCCTTGTCAGCGCCGCGATGATTGTGCTGGCCGTACAGGAAATCGCTATGGAGCAATCTCATCGCGGAACGGTCGGAACAGTGGGCGCGCTTAAAGTGCATCCGGGCGTTATGAATGTCGTCCCTGGAATGGTTGAAATGTGGGTCGACATTCGCGGCGTCGATCATGACAGCATTATTGAAACGCTGCAGGCAATTAAAGATGTTGTCAGTGATATTGCCGAAGAACAGGAAACGCCGGTTGCGATTGAGGTGATGTCATCCGAAAAACCTGTGCATATGCATCCGGAAGTTATTGACACAATCGACGAAGTGTGCGACCGGCTCGGTGTGGCTTATCGGCGCATGAACAGCGGCGCCGGCCATGACGCAATGAACATGGCTCAGCTTGCCCCCGCCGGTATGATCTTTATCCCGTGCCGGAACGGCATCAGTCATAATCCTGACGAAATTGCCGAGTTAGATGATATTATGGCAGGTATCGATGTATTAACAGGAACATTGAGAGAATTGGCCCGTTAACAAACTAATCACATCTAATCCGCCTGCAAGGCGGTTTTTTTTTGAAGGAAAGTATAAACCTTTCTTCCGGGATAAGGCGGCATCGGCTTGCGACGTCGCTCCCAAAGCTTCATAGCAAGCCGTGTTATCATTTTATCCTCCTCCGGCTAGTAAAATCTTCTTATGTGCGTTATGTAAACTTTGTTGTATAATATACGTCAGTACTGGCAAAGGGGGTAACGTATTTGAAAAAAGCGGCTTTTATTACACTGGCCATAACCGTTTTTAATATCTTCACGCTAATACCGCAGGCAAACGCGGCCTTCTTAGAGGACAAGCTCCTGGAAGCGGTGGCGGCTCATCCCAATGCCGCGCAAATTCAGGAAGTGCTCAGATGGAAAAAAGAACTGGATCAGGGCAATAAAAATGCGGTTGTGAACGCCCTCTTGCAAAACATACTTGAGAGCAAGGCCGGCAACGGAATAGCGGCGGCGTTAGTCACTGGCGATATCAAACAGACTGCGGCGGCAGCAATTAGTCAAACACCGTATTATAAGGAATTGAGCATTTTGGCTGCGCTTTTTAATCTGGGCGGCCAACTGGAACCGAAGACTGCTGTTGCCAACAATTCACTGCCTGGCGCGCCCGCAAATTACAAGAAAATGATCCAGATGACGGCGACCGCTTATGCACCTGGTCCCGCTGATAACGGCAAATGGGGAAATCTAACCCATCTTGGTACTTATGTGCGTAAAGGGGTGGCCGCGGTTGACCCGCGGGTAATTCCTCTGGGAACTAAGCTCTGGGTGGAGGGTTACGGCGAAGCAATCGCCGAGGATACCGGCAGCGCGATTAAAGGCAACCGGATCGATCTGGCTTTCAACAATCGCCAGGAAGCTTTGAATTATGGCATTCAAAAAGTAAATGTGTATGTAATGGAATAAGCAAAGTAATGGGGTCGCTGCTGCTGAAACGCAGTCGGCAACCCCTCTTTTAATCGAGTATGATGACCGAAAGGGAGCAGGGCTTATTGTGTTGAAATAAACAGGAAAATAGAGAATAAGGAGAAATAGGCTTTGAGAAAAACATTGGTGTTATTATTGGTGATTATCGCGTTTGCGTCAAATGCGCTAGCTGCGCCGTCACCTGCTGGAATACGCCCTGTAGAATATGAAAAGGGCGTTGTGCTTTTCGTAAGTCCGCTCGAAAAATCTATGCAGAAGGAATATCTCATGGAACAGGGTGAATTGGTCACGATACAACTAACTACCGGGCCGGAAGCGGGAAAGACGGTAGATACCTTTAACTACATATCGCCCCGCTCGCCATATGCCATCCGGGTGAAACCGGGCGATAAGATTATTGTTGCCATCGCGCATGATATGGGCCGAACAACTTATCACGTCAGCGACTTTGATCGCTTCGATTACATTTATGTATTGGTGGGATTATTTGCGTTAACTTTAATTGTCTTTGGCGGAATAGTAGGCTTTAAGTCAATATTTGTTATTGCGTTTTCCACACTGTTCATTTTTAAGTTTTTCATTAGCCAAGTATTGGCTTCGACCATTAATTTGACTCTTTTAACATTAATCGTTTGCGCGATAATTGCGATACTTGCCCAAATTACTATAAGCGGACGGACTATAAAAACTTACGCCGCGATTTTGGGAACAGTAGGCGGAGTGGCGATCGCAGGTGTTTTATCGGCAATATCCATTAAGTTGATGCATCTAAACGGATTAGATACAGAAGAAGCAATGATGCTCAAAGCCACCCTGCTTCCTTCGGTTGACTTCGAGGGGCTGCTTTTTGCCGGAATGGTCTTCGGCGCATTGGGGGCGGTTATGGATACTACCATATCTATTTCTTCGGCCCTGGCTGAGGTTAAACAGGCAAAGCCCTCTGCAACCGTAAAAGAGCTTTTTTTGACCGGCATGAATGTTGGACGTGACGTTATGGGGACGATGTCTAACACGTTGATTCTCGCTTATACAGGCAGTTCCCTGCCGCTTATGCTTCTTATCGCTGCGCAGGAAAATGTGTCGATGCTTAAGATATTGAACCTGAATATGATTGTTACCGAAATTGCCAGGGCGATGACGGGCAGTATTGGGCTCATCTGCGCTATTCCGCTAACAGCTATCATTACCGCCTTTTTGCTTCGGGGCAAATCATAATTGCTTAATAATGTTCGCTTTTGCAGCTTGGACGGCTTCAGCGGTTGTTTCAACGCCGCTGCCGCCCCCCTGTGCGGATTGCGCAGTGCCACCGCCCTTGCCATTGATAAGCGGCAGTACCGCTTTTAAATGTTCGCTCATGTTTAGCGTAACATCAGTTGAACAGGCAAAGGTCAGGTGGTTTTTGTTTTGTTCAGGATTGACGCCGGCAATCAGGGCTATGGTCGCTGGATGGCTGGCCAGGCGTTTGGCGAGTTCTGTAACTTCTTGGGGCAGAGCGGAGGACAGGATATGAACGATAATCCGATATCGTCCGCAAAGTTCTGCTTGTCCTAAAAGATCGCGGGTTAAGTACGTATAATAGTCCTGCTTCATTTGATGCAGCCGGTTCTCAATCTCGGCGTCATGGGCAAAGTGCTTGTCTACCGCCTGAACAAGTTCGGGTATAGCGGCCGAAAACCGTGCGGAGAGCTCGCTGGCGACTTGATTTATCAGTTGATAGTCGCGTAAAGCGCGTCCGCCGCAGACAAAGTCGAGCCTGATTAGACCTTTTTTCTTTTCCCACGCGCGGATTTTAATTAAGCCGATTTCGCCGGCAGTGGCAACGTGAGTTCCGCCGCACGGGCAACAATCAACTCCGGCAAATTCTATGAGGCGGATTACAGCCACATCATTGGGCGGCTGTTTGCGGATGCGAAAATTTGCCAGTGTGTTCGACGTTGCCTGGTGAATAAGCACCGTCGGGTTCGCAAAAACGACTGTATTTGCTGCCGCCTCAATTGCGGCAATCTGTTCCCAGGTTAATGCATTAAGCGCTATGTCAATCTGGCTGGATGCAGCGCCTAAATGAAAGCCGACTGTTTCGGCGCCGGTGATTTCATAAACCGCAGCCGAAAGAATGTGTTGCCCGCTGTGCTGTTGCATATGATCAAAGCGCCTTGTCCAATTTATCTGGGCAGTTATTCGTTTTTCAGCCGGAGGAATTTCAAGGATATGAATAACCTCATCACCTTGCTCCTGAACATCGATTACCGGGATAGCACCTATATATCCGCGGTCAGATGGCTGTCCCCCGCTTTCTGGGTAAAAGGCGGTCTGGTCTAACACTACCGCGAAGCGGCCATCTTGTAACGGTGCAATATCTTTAACAGTAGCCTCAAAATCTGTGAGATAAGCATCCTTATGATACAGCTTGTCTGTTGCCATGAAGTTTCCTCCCGTTCTTTTTCTCTTATATTATAGCTTATCCTTACTTTATTTCCAGATTGTGGTGCGACAAACTATCGCATATATTTTAGACAAGGCAGTTGACCGATGAAGATTTAGCGGTACAAGCTGGCGAAAAACGGCGCAATGGCTTGGAGGGTGGCCCTTTGGTATTTATTTGCTTTGACAGGTCTTGGCTAATTGTAGTAAAATTATTACAACGCCGAATCCGTACAGGTACGGGGGAACCGATAAAGATATAGGGGTGAATCCGCGAAATGCGGAGGGGGTTCTCAGTCTTCTCTTTTACCCTAACCCGACAGCTAACCTCGGAGGCGATGCAAGAGAGGTGATTCTTTGAAAAAGTCTATATGGGTATTTGCTTTGGCTATGCTGCTTCTTCTGGTAAGCGCAACTGCTGCTGTTGCCGCGCCGGGAGAAAAGCTGATCAAGCAAGGAATGCGTGGCGAAGATGTCCTGTATGTCCAAAAGCTGCTGGCCGGCGCCGGTTTTTATGCCGGTCCGCTTGATGGTATTTTTGGCAGTGGCACATTAGCTGCGGTTAAAATGTTTCAACAGAGCGCAGGTTTATCTGCTGACGGCGTTGTCGGCAATGAAACGCTAAAATTCTTAGAGAGAGCGGGCGCTGCTCCGAGCCGTTACAGCCGTTCGCTTGTTATGACGGCCACTGCTTATACGGCGCAGGATGACGGCACCAGCGGCTATACTTATCGCGGCAATTTGTTGCGCAGGGGTTTGGTTGCGGTTGACCCGAGCGTTATCCCGTTGGGAACGCGGCTTTACATTGAAGGCTATGGCTATGCGATAGCTGATGACATCGGGGGCGCAATTAAAGGCAACAAGATTGACCTTGCATTTGAAAACCGTGCTGATGCCTTTCGCTTTGGCGTTCAAAAGGTAACGGTTTACGTACTGGACTAAGGTAAGCAGGCTGAAAGGCCTGTTTTTTTCTATTGCGACAAGTGCAACGTTGAAAATGAATATCTCTGGGAGGTTAATGGAGCAGTGAATTATGTAGAACGTTTGAAACAGTATCTGACTGGCATTTATGACCGAAATTCCTTTGTCAGCATGCTTGACATGGCGATCGAGAATATCGCCCATGGGCGGGCGGAAGTTACAATGCCGGTCAATCCGGCAAAACACACGAACCTTTACAACGTCGCTCACGGCGGTGCTATCGCCTCGCTGGCGGATACTGCCATGGGCATTGCTTGTGCCACAATGGGCAACCGGGTAGTAACGATTGATATGAATATTAATTTTATGAGAAGCGCTGAGAAAAACTCCGTAGTGCGGGCATCGGCTCAAGTGCTTCATGCCGGTCGTCAAACAATGGTGGCCGAAGCAGATATTTTCGATACCCATGACGGTTTACTCGCCAAAGCGCGAGCGACTTTTATGGTGATTGGCAAATTTGACGAAGTGGTGGTCCAAGATGTGTGAGTTTACGATCTACGCTGGACAAACCGCGTTGAGTGCAGTGCTGCATTCGCCGGAAATATCCGGTAGTAAAACCGTTTTTGTTATTTGTCACGGCTTCCGGGGATCGAAAGACGGCGGTGGCCGGGCGGTGAGACTGGCTGATATGGCTGCACGTTTAGGACTTTATGTGCTGCGGTTTGATTTTACCCCCTGTCAAACACTAACCCGGCAAATAGAAGAGCTGAATGCCGTTATTAATTATGTGCGACAACATATCGGCGAACAAATCATTTTATTGGGACGCAGTATGGGAGGCAGCGCTGCTCTTGCCTATACCGCGTCTCAGCCAGGCAATATATTAGGGCTATGTTTATGGGCTGCGCCGTGGAATTTAGCGGAGACATTCCGGTTATCCCTCGGAAAATATTACGAGTTACTCAAGCAGGGGGAAAGCATAACGCTGGAGGACGAATACGGGAGGCTTACGCTCTATCCCGAATTTATCGCCGATTTCAACAACTATGATTTAAGGGCTTCCGTTCACGCGCTGCAGCATATTCCGCTTTTACAGGTGCACGGAACAGCAGATGAGGTTGTCCCTGTCGGGCAGGCGATCGAACTTCATAATGTGGCAGCCGGACCGAAAAAACTCATTTTGATTGAGGGCGGAGATCATCAACTTCATAGCTACTTCGCCGAAGCGTCAACTGCTGTCTTGGATTGGCTGCATGACGACATTTTATGCCAAGTATAGAAAGAAGGTTCCGGCACTATACTACTTCTGTATTGCAGTCGAATAGCTAAGGAGCGTGCATGGATGGTCCATTTATCCGGCCATATGCTGGCGTTGCTGCTGGCTCTTTTGTCAGGAGTGCTGATGGCAGTGCAAGGGACGCTGAATACTGCTTTAAGCAAAGCAGTTGGGCTTCTCGAAGCAACCTTCGTCGTACATATTACCGGTACTATAGGCGTCGTCATAGCACTGTTTGTTATGAAAATGGGCAAAGGTAGTCTTTCGGCCTGGAGTACGGCGCCGTGGTATGCGTACCTTGGTGGTATTATCGGGGTGTTTATAATTTACTTGGTCGCCGCCAGTATTCCGCGTGTAGGTGTCGCGAATGCGACTACGGCTATCATTGTTGGGCAAGTGCTGACAGCGATCATTATAGACCATGTCGGCGGCTTTGGCATGGAACGTGCTCCCTGTTCCTGGGGACAATTACTGGGTCTGGCATTGCTTGCCGCCGGCGCAAAATTACTTTTGCGTTAAATTGTAAAAAAGCTCACTGGCTTCAGTTAGTGAGCTTTTTATGCGCAATTTAGTCAAAATTGATGAATAGTTGCATTTGCGTATACATGTCGACATGTGGTACTTGTATTTTTTTTTACTATGTAGGAATATTGTATACAACGTGGTAAAATGTTGTCCGGGAGATATTTTGCCTGAGGCTATAAGGCTCATCTTTTTTAAATTTTTGTTTTAGTGGGAAGGTGAAAGGATGAAACTTAAAACAAACGTAAAAAACTGTAAGGGCTGCGGTATTTGCGTCGAATTCTGCCCCAAAAAAGTCCTCGAATTGGATGAAGTCGGGAAAATTAAAGTCGCGCGTGAGGCTGATTGTATCAAGTGCGGACAATGCGAACTTCGCTGCCCGGACTATGCAATTTTCGTAATGAGAGACAAAAAGTAGGAGGGACATGCATATGGCCAAAGCAGTTTTGATGCAGGGCAACCATGCCTGCGCCGAAGGAGCTATCGCGGCAGGTGCCAGATTTTTCGCCGGATATCCTATTACTCCTTCAACCGAAGTTGCGGAATTACTAGCAAAACGCTTGCCTCAGGTAGGGGGCTCCTTTATACAAATGGAAGATGAAATTGCCGGAATGGCTGCAATTATTGGCGCCTCGCTGGCTGGTACAAAATCGCTCACTGCGACCAGCGGCCCCGGATTTTCGTTAAAGCAGGAACTCATCGGCTATGCGTCCATGGCGGAAGTTCCGTGCGTTATTGTTAACGTGCAACGTACCGGTCCTAGCACCGGACAACCGACATCACCCGCGCAGGGCGACGTTATGCAAGCCCGTTGGGGCTCGCATGGCGACCGTGGCGTGATTGCACTCAGTCCTTCGAGTGTTCCGGAATGTTTTACTTTGACGGTCGAAGCATTCAACTTGGCCGAAAAGTACCGCACGCCTGTCGTGCTGCTTTTAGATGAAATTATCGGGCATATGCGCGAGAAATTTGTTATGCCGGACCCTGCATCCTTAACGATTGTTAACCGGAAGAAGCCCGCATTGCCTCCCGGAGAATTTCTCCCTTATAAGCCGGAAGCTGATGGCGTTGCCCCGATGCCAGGCTACGGTGAAGGCTATCGCTTCCATACAACCGGGTTGGTTCATGACTATACCGGTTTCCCTAGCGGCAGCAACGCCGTTACGCATGAGCTCATTGAGCGGCTGCATACGAAAATTACCAATAATATTGATGACATTGTAAAATATGAAGCATTAGAGTTAGATGACGCTGAAGTTGCAGTGGTAGCCTTTGGCGGCACGGCACGCAGTGCGTATGCCGCTATCGAAAGCGCACGCGCCGAGGGCATTAAGGCCGGTCTGTTCCGACCGATCACCATCTGGCCGGTTCCTGAAAAGCAACTCTTCACCGTTGCCGAAAAGGTAAAAACAATTATTGTAGCGGAAATGAACTACGGACAGTATGTGGGCGAAGTGCGCCGTGTTGTCTGCGGCAAGGCCAATGTAGTTTCGTTGGCCAAGTGGAACAACGATCCAATTACGCCTAATGAACTCTTGAACGCCATTAAAGCGGGTCGCTAGGAGGGAACATCATGGAAGAGTTATTAGTCAAATATTTTAGACCGAAACTTCCGCATATTTGGTGCCCGGGTTGCGGCAACGGCATTGTGACTGCAAGCGTGGTTAAAGCTATTGATAAACTGCAGCTTGACCAGGATAAAACGGCTATCGTTTCTGGCATTGGTTGCTCATCGCGCGCGTCCGGCTATCTGAATTTTGATACGCTGCACACCGCCCATGGCCGCGCTATCCCGTTCGCCACTGGCATTAAGCTGGTCAAGCCCGATCATAACGTTATCGTACTTACGGGCGACGGCGATGCTACCGCTATTGGCGGCAACCATTTTATTCATGCTGCGCGTCGCAATATTAATCTTACGGTAGTTGTTTTCAACAATAGCATTTACGGCATGACCGGCGGACAATATTCGCCGCTGACGCCTCATAGGGGGATGGCTACCACTGCGCCGTTTGGCAATGTGGATCGTCCGTTTGACCTGTGTGAACTGGCTAAAGGGGCAGGCGCCACTTTTGTCGCCCGGGCTACTACCTATCATGCCAATTTACTAGCCGACCTAATTGCCAAAGCCATTGAACATAAAGGATTTGCCTTAGTTGAAGCCATTACTGCCTGCCCGGTATCCTTCGGCCGCCAAAACAAAATGGGTACTCCCGCTAACATGATCAAATGGCAAAGAGATAATGCTGTTATGGTTGAAGCTATGGCCAAAATGAAACCGGAACAGCTTGAAGGCAAGTTTCCGATAGGTGTGCTGCATCAAGCGGAAGGCACTGAATATGTGACTGAGTATCAGAAGGTTATCAAGCGGGCAATGGGGAGTGGTGAGTAACATGATGCAATTTCGTTTGAGTGGATCAGGTGGCCAGGGCCTTATTCTGGCAGGAATTATACTGGCTGAAGCAGCCATCGAGGACGGCAAGGAGGCTGTGCAATCACAGTCCTACGGGCCAGAAGCACGCGGCGGATCGAGCAAATCGGAGGTAATTATCAGCGAGAAGCCTATACACTATCCGAAAGTTGTAAATCCGGACTTCCTGCTGGCTATGACCCAGGAGGCGCTCAATAAATACGCAACTGACCTGCCGGATGAAGCGATTTTGGTCACTGACAGCACCTTTGTTGGGGAAATTCCTGCAAGATTTAAAAACGTATATCAAGTGCCAATTACTAAACTGGCCAAAGAAAAGCTTGGCCGCGACTTATTTGCGAATATTATTGCGCTTGGTACTGTCGCTAAGCTTACGGATGTTGTCAGCATTGAAGCTATGGAAAAAGCGGTCCTGGCTCGCGTACCCAAAGGTACTGAGGAAGTGAACCGCCAGGCCCTAAAGCTAGGGTTTGAATCTGTCTAATACCTGAAAAAGGTGGCATAGCCAGCCGCCTTTTTCGCTTTTTTAACCTTGTTTCTGCAATTTTCGCTATAACGATTAATTTTGTAATTAGTAAGGATATTTTTGGCTAAAAGTAAAAAAATTAATACGAGGGTGTTAACAAAGGTATTAATTTAAGGTATACTAATTTTTAGGAATTTTGGCCGAAAACCCAGCACAATTAAGGAGGACACGCATGAATTTCAACTTTACCGAAGATCAGCTAGACCTGAAAAGAATGGTTCAGGAAGTTGTTGCTAAAGAAATTATTCCGTATGCGCTCGAAATGGATCATAATGATGGGATGAGAGAAGGTCTGCTGGAAAAACTCGATGAAGCCGGCCTATTAAACTTAACGGTGCCGGAGGAGTACGGCGGTCCTGGCCTTGATGCGCTTTCAATTGCTCTTATTTATGAACAATTAGGTTATGGGTGCGCCGGTGTTGCAACTTCGGTCGCAGCCAATGCACTTGCTTCTTACCCGGTTGTGCTTGCGGGTACCGATGAACAGAAAAAAAAGTTTTTCGACGTTATTAATCGCGGCAAACTCGCTGCTTTTGCCCTCACCGAGCCAGGAGCCGGCTCTGATGCAGGCGCTGTTGCTACCTCGGCGGTTAAAGATGGCGATGACTACATTTTGAATGGTACCAAATGCTTCATTACCAATGGTGGCAGCGCCGAAATTTACGTTATCTTCGCGAATGCGCGAAAGTCTGCCGGTATTCGCGGTCTTACCGCTTTCATAGTGGAACGCAATACGCCCGGTTTCTCAGTTGGCAAAAAAGAAGAGAAGATGGGTATCCGCGCTTCCAATACCTGCGAGCTGATTCTAGACAATGTGCGTGTTCCTGCCGCCAACCGGCTTGGGCGCGAAGGCGAAGGATTCAAGATTGCCATGAAAACGCTTGATGCAGCCCGCCCGTTCGTAGGCGCAGTTTCCGTAGGTCTGGCTCAGGCTGCATTTGATCTTGCCGTTAAATACGCGAAAGAACGCGAGCAATTTGGCAAGCCCATCGCTTCGTTCCAACTCGTGCAGGCAATGATTGCTGATATGGCTATGCAGATTGAAGCAGCACGTTTACTCTGCTACAAAGCCTGCTGGATGAAGGATCAGAATGTTGAATACTCCAAAGAATCGGCTATTGCCAAATGCTTCGCAGCCGATACTGCCATGAAGGTTACCACTGACGCCGTGCAAATTCTTGGCGGCTATGGTTATTCCAAAGAATACCCGGCTGAAAAGTACATGCGTGATGCCAAGATCATGCAGATTTACGAAGGTACCAACCAAATTCAAAGGCTGGTAATCGCAAATAATATTCTTTACTAAAAATTATTGTATTGACTTTTGCTGTTAACCGTAATATAATCTAACTTGCGGTCGAGAAACAGGCCGCAAGTGAATACGGGGTTATAGCTCAGTTGGTTAGAGCGCTTCGTTGACATCGAAGAGGCCAGCGGTTCGAGTCCGTTTAACCCCACCAGTAAAATCAAGGCTTCGCAGGTTCACTCCTGTGAGGCTTTTTTGTTTTCTTCTAACATTTTTCTAACTATTTTTTCTGCTAATCTACACCTTGCGGCAAACGGCAAGACCGGCGGTTTGTGCCAGGCTAGAGGTCGCACGGACTGACGCAGAGCGGAAGGAGTTCTTACAGGATTATTATAGAATTATCCATAGCATCGGTGGGTGTCGCTAAAGAACGATTGGAAACGGAGCGCAAGCATCTAAAAGCAGCGCAGGAACTAATTGATAATATTCCGGCACTAAAAGGGTAGAAAAGCTTTCTGTATGGAGCACTACTGGGGCTATCTTTGGCTTTGGCATAACATAAAAAACCCGTCTTAGGCGAGGACGTCTTCGTTAAAAAAACTACTACAGTGCCTTGACACGATCTTATAAAAGCTAATACTTGACATAAGAAAAAAGATATGATAATTTATATAAGTCGCTGTGAGCGACGGAAATAATTAACACGGCGAACGTGTTGACATAGTGTGATGGAATATGCTATGATTTATTTCCGCCTAAAAAAGTGTTCCTTGAAAATTGAACAACGTAAGGTTTAACTATGAACACATGTTCATAGTAAGAAGCCAAATGTGCGAACCAATCAATTTCAATTGATAAACAAAGAGCCATCAAGGCTCTTCATAAAACTTTTATGGAGAGTTTGATCCTGGCTCAGGACGAACGCTGGCGGCGTGCTTAACACATGCAAGTCGAACGGACTGGAT
>JAOACF010000084.1 GCA_026417995.1 Negativicutes bacterium | reverse complement strand
ATATCATCTTTCAGCAACTGGTAGCGTTTCACCTTCCGCTCCTCATCCTGAATGGTATCGATGCCATCTAGCAGAATTTCGCCGTTTTCGATATTGGATATGTTTAACACGCCTATCTTACCAGGCTGCAAACAATCCTTCATGATCGATTTTCCTCGGAAAATCTCCGCTACTTCTTTTAACTTAACCTTTTCGATAGCAGACGCCTTGAACCTCTGGATCGCCTCTTGCTCTTCAACAAAGAATAGCTCAATACGCCAGTCTTCAAGTTGCTTAAAGTCTTCACAAGGCATAACATGTTCTTGCTTCGGTACAAGTCGGTAATTGTTTTCCTCTAACCTGCCGATGGCAACCGTACCCTGCCTTTCCGTTTTGGCGAAGGTTATCGCATACGCTTTTATACTGGTAAAGGGGCGGAATATTCCTTCCGGTAAAGCGTATATAGAACCAACGCTGTAATATTCCAGTATCCACCGGCGAAACTCCTGTACAGGCCCACTGGCAAAGGTAACCTTCGCTGGGACAACAGCAGTCAATTTCCCTTCATCTTGGACGAGTTGCAGCAAGTTCTCAATGGCAATACATTCCGATTCACGGGTTAAAAAATTATTTCCCGTATCTTCCGGAGTTAGTCTACTGCCAAAGGATGGGATACAGATAATCCTGTCGAACTTCTCTTTAAAGAGCAGTTCCCGATAAATGGACTGATTGACGATCCTTACATTGCTGAAATCAGCAAATACTGTTTTGAGCAACATGTAGTTAACGTACTTTTCCGTTGTGAACGTAAATTTTTGCTCTGGTTTTGATTTTATAAGCAGGTGCAAACCTGCAGCCATTTTTTCCGCTTCGGCAATTAACACATTTTCGGTGGCATCGCAAAAGCTATCAGCCAAATACTCTACCAAATAATCAGGGGCTAACATAATGCCAGTGCGGTCATGCTGATTAAGTTTAACCAGCAAATCTAATAGATCCAGCTTATCAGCTAATGAATAGAGATGATGGAAAAACTCTCTATCGCCTGGGAAGTGTCCAAGCTTGTTCTCTTCGGATAATCGCTTCATTTCCTGGAATAAGCGTTCTTGGTCTTCTGCCCTGTCAGAGAGTTCCATACCCAGCTTCCGGATATAATGATGCACCAAAACGGCNCTGACTGCTTCCAGCAGAACTTGCTCCTTGTTGTCTAAACCCCTTATATAGAAAATTTCGCAAAATGATTGTAAGCTGCCGAAGTTCATTTAACAGTTCCTCCCAATTACTACTACACTTTGATTATAGTTCATTATTTTTAGTATTGTCAATACTAAAAATAATGAACTTGTTTTCAGCCAAAATGGATTCCAAAAATTTTTCCGGGCAACCCACCTAGTCCGTTTTTACGCAACAGGCCTCTATACACCCCTTCCTCAAGGTCCAATACCTAAAAGTCCTTATATTTCAATGGTTGTCGGCACTGTGTTTATTGCATAATGAAAAGGGACGAAGTTGCAAATAAAAATCCCCACTGTTGCAAAGCATACTTCCCCAAAATTGCAAAAGGCCATTGCTAGCAAAAACCAAAACCCCTACCCTTATAGGTGACCAAACACTATGAGAGGGGAATGGAGGATGCTCACAATGACCCAAGTCGATCATATCAGAAAAGCGTATTTCGAGTAAGGGCACAATATCACGCCATACCGCTCGGCGCGTGTACACGCGGCTGGAAAAAGAGGTTCCTGATCTGCGCTTCAAGCAACACTACAATTTCGCGAGCGTATTTTGCAACCCAAGCGCTGGGCACGAAAAAGGAAATATTGAAGGCAAGGTCGGCTACTATCGGCGCAACTTCTTCGTACCCGTGCCTAGGTTCGAAAACCTTGCCGACTACAACCGGCAACTTCTTGACGAATCGGTTGCCGACCATGAGCGCGAGCACTACCGCTTCAACGACGATATAAGCTGCTTGCATGAAGCAGACAATGCCACTCTGCTGCCGTTGCCGAGGACAGCTTATGATTGCAGCCGCTACGAAACCGTGAAAGTCGATTTGTATGGCAAGTTTAAACTTGATTCGCCGCTTTACACCTATTCCACGGCACCAAAATACGCCGGCTCACGCGTGCTGGTGCAGATCACGTCGGACGCCGTTATCCCGCTGGACGACAGCACCCGCCCTATCGCCAGGCACAAAAGGCTGTATGGCGACTTCAAACAAGAACAGATGGATTGGCTGCCATACTTGACGCAATTGTCGCGCTACCCGGGTGCCCGAAAATACTCCGGCATTTACAAGATGTTGCCTGACCCGCTGCAGCATTATCTGGACGGGCTGGATAAAACCAGCCAAGCAAAGTGCTTAAAGCGCTAGCCAAGCTGAGCGAAGACAACGGCTTTGACCGCGCCGTAAACAGCGTGGCCGATGCTGTCCGAAGAGGCCGGAGCGACCTTGACAGTTTGCTGGCTTTGCATGGCTATCTGCAGCCGTTGCAGGGGCCGCAAAAGATGGATGTAAGTGGCATGGCGACCAATTGGCTGATGCTACGCAAAGCGGCAAGCTAAGCAAGCTACTCAACGTGCTAAAGAAGCTCGATCTGCTTATTTGCGACGAGTGGAGCTATGTTCCAATGGACAGGGAAGCCGCCCAACTGCTATTTCAGGTTATTTCAAACAGCTATGAACGGCGCAGTGTCGTTCTAACGACAAATCTCGAGTTCAGTCGCTGGGTCAGCATTTTCTATGATGAGCAAATGACCGCAGCCATTATTGACCGATTAGTACACCACAGTTATCTTTTGATTTACGATGGTCCAAGCAACCGCATGCGCGGCTCGCTCATGCGGCAAGGCGGATAAAATTCCCCAACCGCAGGGGTGAGGAAAAATTTTGCAAAAGTGGGGGGAAAACAGCTTGCAAAAAACACATGCGGGTCTGCATCCGCCGGTTTCACCAATCCCGAGACGCATGTGGTAACGTTCTGTTAAACTCATTAGGCCCTGACCTTGCCAGTAGGCATTGCCCAGGGCTCTATTCATTGGCCCGTGGGCCATCGGCCATGTTTCTTTTCGGGCATTGGCGTACTCATGTACTACCCATTCCAGTAGTCCCAGGGCACGTAGTTCACGGTATCTTGTCTTTACTTGTTTTTTGCAAGCACGGGGAAACACGGGGACAAGGGTGCTGTTTTTACGCCAGGGACGGGGACAAGTGTGTTGGCGTGTTGTTCTTGGGGAAACACGAGAATAGGGGCGTTTTTTTGCGCCAGACAGCGCGAAGAATTGGCTATCAACAACACGAATTTGGAAGGTTCGAAACACAATCCCTGCCCCCTTGTTTTAACCGGAAAACACGAAACACATTCCCTATCCCATGTTTTAGGCATGAATAAAGCAAAAGGCTTCTCAGTCGTTAGACCGAAAAGCCTTGATTTATCTATTGGCGGGAGCGTGTAGGAATCGAACCCACCCATGACAGCAAAGTGCCACGCAAACGGTTTTGAAGACCGCAGGAGCCACCAGGCCCCATCCGCTCCCGAGCAACACTGTTATTATAACATAGGTTGCCCTGTGTTGGGAAATAAATGCTGCAAAATTTTTTATACGTTAAACTTCGCCACTGCGGCTTGCAGGTCTTCCGCCATCTTAGACAAGGCTTGGCTGGAGGAGGCGATTTCCTGCATGGATGCCGATTGTTCCTCGGCGGCGGCGGAGATGGTCTCGGTGTTGCCGGCGGTTTCGCCGGCGATTGTCTTAACGGCTTCAACCGAGTGTACAACTTCATCGCTTGATGCCAATAGTTCTTCAGTAGCGGCGCTGATCTCCTGAATTTGCGTATCAAGCGCCTGCACCAGGCCGACAATATTTTGGAAGCGCTCGCCTGTTGCCGCGATGATCATGGTCCCCTTGGTCACCTCGTCAGTTCCTTTGTCCATAGCCGCTACCGCAGTACCGGTTTCGTGCTGAATTTCGGCAATAATGTCAGCAATTTTTTGAGCCGCTTCCTGGGACTGCTCGGCAAGTTTGCGCACCTCTTCCGCAACCACCGCAAAACCGCGACCCTGTTCACCTGCCCGCGCCGCCTCAATCGCCGCGTTGAGCGCCAGCAAATTGGTTTGTCCGGCTATCCCGCTAATGACGTTGACGATTTCGCCGATTTGTTTCGAAGATTCGCCCAGCCGCTTTACAACTTGCGCTGACTGATTTACCGCGTCATTTATGACCTGCATTTGCCCAGTGGCCTCGGCAACGGCTTGTCCGCCTGCTGTCGCCGCCCGGGCGGTATCCCCCGACTTGCCGGAAACGCCGCCGGCGCTGGTGGCGATATGACTGATCGCGGCAGCCATCTCCCGCACCACGGCGACAGCTTGGTCAACAGCATTAAGCTGTGATGCGGCGCCGGCCGCAACAGCGGTAACCGTTTCGGCGACCTGTCCGGCGGCCTGCGCCGACTGTTCCGCACTCGCCGTGAGCTCCTCGCTCGAAGCTGCCACATGTTCGGATGCTTTGGCCATCCTGCTCACCACGTCGCGCAGGCTGACCACCATGGTGTTGACTGCTTTAGCCAAATCGCCGATTTCGTCATTCCCCGCATAGTGAATGGTCTGCTGCCGCAGATCGCCGCCGGCGATGCTCTCGGCTGCCCGGGCGACTTGGGCCAGGGGGCGGGAGATGCGCCGCGCCAGATAAACGGCGGCGCCAGCAGACAAAATAAACATGATGATGCTAATTACCAGTATTATGTACTCTATCGAGGCTACAGCTTCTTCATTTTGCTTGGATCTAAGCTCCATGCGTTCGGTAAGAAACTTGACAAAATCGTTGGTTACCTTATCGGCGGCCTCAATTTTGGCGCCGGCCGATGCCACAAACCGCACGGCTTCGTCCATCCCTTTCTCCTTGCGGATAACGATCGCCTGGTCAGCAATATCATGATATTCCTTCAACGCCTGCCGCAGCCCGGCGACCTTTTCCTTGCCTTCCGGGGTTATGAGCTTCTTTTCCAGACTTGCCAAATAACCTGCCATTTGCTGGCGGGAATTATCATAGGCGTGCAAATATGCGGGATTTGCCGTCAAAATATAGCCCCGCACCAAAGAACTCTGATTCCGCAGTTCAATGGCTACATCCTTAACCTCAAAAACCAGCGGCGCGCTGCGCCGGATAATGCCGTCATAGCCAGCCTCAATATTTTTCAATTGCCAGTAGGTGTAGGCATTAGCGCCGCTGAAGCAGGCTACAATCAGTAAGCAGATAACTAAGATTTGGGAGCCAATGGAGAAACGCACAAAAGACAGCCTCCTTATGCTAAAAATATCGCAATATGAACATAATAAGCATCTGTTTGTCAATGCGGCACAAAATTAACATTCCCTTTTAAATTTATTAATTTTTATATTCACCTTGACATGTATCCATGTATTCCTTTATACTAGAGTAAAGACAATGCGGCAACGAAGCCTTCGCTTAATGCAAGCGGGGGCTTTTTGCGTCTTTATGCTCCATATCAACGTTTGAAAGGAGAGACAGACATGACCGAATGGACCGACCTTTTGAGTTTGGCGCAAGAGGATTTTGAAGGATACTGGGTTTTTTACATGGAGTTTTCTCCCGACTACTTAATAGAATAATTGCAATGCTAGTTTTTGTCAATTGTTGTCGAAGATAAAACAACCGGCCCGAAATGGCCGGTCGTTTTATTATTTGCATAGGTTTTTCTTGGCGCACTGGCTGCAGCTGCCGCTGCAAGGAGCAAGCAGCAGCGCATTGCAGCGCGGGCAGCGAATATTGCCGGCGGCCGCCAAATTGCCGCATTGCGGGCATTTAATAGTATCCATGCCGCACCTCCGTCACATCACGAGATGGGCGACTATCCCGCCGATAACAAAGGCCGCGACCCAGGAGCCAAGCCAGATGACAGTGCCTTCTTTCTTGCCCCGCTCTTTCATAATGACAATCATCGATGCAATGCAAGGGACAAATAAGGTAATGGTAATCAGCGATACCAAGACTTGCTCGGCTGACAGCGCCATGTCGCTTAGGCCGGCGGCGCCGAAGTCGCGCCGGATCATGCCCATGATGAACGCCGTGGCCGTTTCACGGGGAAGTTTGAGGATGCCTTCGGTCAGCGGCGCCAGTCCGCTTTGCACGGCGTCCAGCAATCCGGTCAGCTCCATAACAGAGATGATCAGCGCGCCCAGCATAAACAGCGGCGTGGCTTCTTTCAGAAAAGCATACGACTTGGTAACGGTTTTCTTCAGTACGTTTTCGCTGCGGGGAAACCGCATTGGCGGGAGGTCAATCATCAGGTCGGTGGATTCTCCCGGCAGAACCCGGTTCAATACTTTGCCGACCAAACCTAATACCAGTAGCATAACCAAAAGATAAATCGCAATGTATTTCGGTCCAATGCCGGCGAGCATGCCGGCGATTACGCCGAGCTGCGCCGAACAGGGGATAGCCAGCCCCAGCACGGCGACGGCGATTGTTCGTTCCCGTTCCGAGCCAAGTATCCGGGTGGTAATGGCCGCCATGGTAACGCAGCCAAACCCTAAAATCAGAGGAATTATGGCGCGGCCGTTGAGGCCGATCGCATTCATCAGCCGGTCAACCAGGGTAGCCAGGCGCGGCAGGTACCCGGAGTCCTCCATAATAGAAAGCATAAAGTAAAAGCCAATCACCAAAGGCAGCAGCAGCCCCAGGATATAAGTGACGGTCATGGTCAAAAGGCCAAATTCACCGATTAGTACGGTACCAAGCATGCTTTCTGCCGCAATAAACCTGCCAACTTGGGCCCGCACCCAGGGCTCATAGAAGCCCTGCATGATCGTTTCTTCGGTAAAACCGACGATGTCCTGCGCCACCAGCACGCCGATGACATAATACATCGCATAGAGAGCGGCAAGAAAAATCGGTATGCCGGTGACCGGCCGCAAGGCCATTCTGCCAAAGCGGGTGCTCAGGCTGGCGCCTTCATTGGTTTCGCGCGTTACGTGCTTGATCAGATCATTCACCCGGCGGCGCCGGTCTAAATATATTTCTTCGCGCCTTTGGCCCGGGGTCACGCCATGCCGCTGCGATACATGGATATCGCCTTCCAGCACCAGCAGAGCTTCGGCCTGACAGCCAATGCAATTGAGCATTTCCTGCAAGTCCTTTTTGAGCTGCGCCGGAATATGTCCCGGATGGGCTTCATAAACACGTTTTTTGACTTCATCCAAGCCCTTGCCTTTGATCGCAACCGTCGGCACAACCGGCACGCCCAGCAGGTGCTCTAAAAGTTCCACGTCAATCTCAATTCCCTGCTCCGACGCTTCATCCATCATATTCAGCGCCACAATCATCGGGATGCCGGTATCAATGAGCTGCAGCGTCAGAAACAGGTCGCGCTCCAGGTGAACCGCGTCTACGATGTTGACAATACTGTCAGCCGCCAGAATGACATCCCGCGCCACCCGCTCTTCGTCATTAAAGGATGATATGCCGTAAACGCCCGGAGTGTCGATAATAACGTCTTTGCCAAAGCGCCCGTAGGAAATGTCGACGGTCGTGCCAGGAAAGTTAGAAACATCGACATACATCCCGGTAAAGGAGTTGAAAAACACCGATTTGCCGACGTTTGGGTTGCCGACAAGCACGATCTTTTTGGCGCCTTCAGGAATATCTATATGTCCAAGTGAATTATGACAATGCATGGCTTCCTCCTTATGCAGGTAAAACCTCGATTTTTTCGGCCAAGCCTCGTCCCAAGGCAATCTCCTGTTTGCCTTTGCAAATGACAACCGGCCCGGCCGGCAGCTTTTCCGCACAAGACACCTGCGCGCCTTCAGCGATGCCGAAACGGATGGCCTGGGCTCTTATCTCGGCATTAGGAATGGACACAATTATAACTTTCTGTCCTCTTTTTACCTGGGCGAGTGTCATACAGAACAACCCCTTTTATTTCATAGAATTTTATATAAATTATGATATTGAAATTCATTATCAATTTTATTTTAATTTTCTCCTTTTAAAATGTCAAGTATTTTACTCGGGAAAAAGCTATAAAAACCCGCTGACGCGGTCCTTTTAGTGTTGCGTCATTGCGAGCGAAGCCCAGCGGTGTGAAGCAATCTTGGCTTGCGATCGCCACGCTAGCGCTCGCGATGACACGCAACTTATATTTTCTAGCACAAAAATTAAAACCGCCGGTTAGGCGGTTTGGCAGCAGTGTTGCTGCAGTTGGGCGATTGCGTCCCGGATATGGCGAACGTAAATTTCCTGATAATCAGGATTTTCGCCCAGCCCCTTGAGGTAAGTCTCAGTAGTATAACCGGCTTGCTCCAGCTTGCGGCGCCAGGAGTCCTCCTCATCGCCGGCCATATCATTGATGGCGTGATCGCCGGCCACCAGCATATAGGGCATAAGGACAACATGGCGTATTTTCTGTTGCGCGAGAATAGTCATTACATCCTCGATTGTCGGCGTCGCTTCGACGTTGGCGATATATACGCGCAGGCCTTCTCTGATCATCCTGTCCTGCAGGATGCAATAGGCGTCATTGGCCGCATGGCTGGTGCCATGCCCCATAAGCACAACAGCCTGTTCTGCCGTCAAAGCGGGCAATTGGCGCTTAAGCGCCAAAACGGCCGCATGGTAGTCATCAGCCTCTCCGCCCGAGCCGTCAAGATGCAGCAGCGGACGGCCTAAAACTATGGCTGCAAAATCCGTCCGGCAGGAATTAACGGCCGCTTTAATTTCCGCGTACTCATGGCCGGGAATGATGTGGGTGGGCTGCACGATCACCGTAGTGAAGCCGTCATTTTTCAGCCTTTCTAGCGCCTGCGCCGTATCGTCGATAAAAATGCCGTCACGCTCCGCCAGCTTGCGGATAATAAACGCCGAGGTAAAGGCCCGGCGGACTTCATAGCCGGGAAATTCCGACCGTATTTTGTTTTCAATACTTTCAATACAGGATGACAGCGCCGCATGATAACTGGTGCCAAAACTGACAACCAGAATGGCTTTCTTCGTTTCTTGCCCCATGCACCCCTCCTGCCGTCAGGCTTTCGGCCTTCGGGCTACAATCGCCGACAGGTAATTCACCTTTTGACCGCCGGCCGCTCGAATATCAGTGACGATTTCTTCGTCTGCGTGTCCGCATTTGGTAACCATTACGGCGGTTGTTAACAGCCCGCTGCGGTCAAGCTTGGCGAGCAGTTGGTCAAAATTGCGGTTCACTTTCAGCAGCACGACACTGTCCGAGCCGGCCAGCGCCTTGTCCAGCACGGCATCGTCGGCAGTAGCCGGAATAATGCTGAGGACATCATTGCCTTCGGCCAGCGGATACCCCAGCCGGCTGCCAATGGCGCAAAACGAGGTGATGCCCGGTATGGTTTCAATGGAAAAACCGCGATCCTTCAACAGGTTATAGACGTAAATATAGGTGCTGTACAGCATGGGGTCGCCTAACGTAAGAAAAACCACCTGTTTCCCTTGCGCCAAGAGCTCGCAGATAATGTCCCGGTTGGCTTCCCAGGCGCTGCTTAACGTATGGGCGCTGTACACCATCGGAAAAACAAGGTCAAGAATGGCTGTTCCTTCCCGGATATGCGGCCTGGCGATCGCCAGCGCCGTACTTTCTTCTTTTTTTTCCGTTTTGGGTGCGATAAGCACATCGGCGCGCTGAATGGCATGAACGGCTTTCAGCGTCAATAATTCGGGATCGCCCGGTCCAACGCCAACTCCGTAGAAGGTTCCTTTCATCTTGTTCCTCCCGTTGCATCACAATTTTTCAAGCGACGCAGGCAGTGCGAAAACTATCCTGGTCAGGCTGGCCTCCGCCGCGCCGGATGCCTTGTATTTTAGCAGCCTGCTATATTTCGCCGCGAAACGGCTTGGCTTAACCCAAGTTTTCTTCCGGCTAAAACCGGGGCGGCATCATACGAAGCCAGAATAAAAATCTCCACCATGCAATATGGCAGAGATTTGCTTATTCCGACAAATCCCCTCCCTATCGTTCGTAGGTGATAACGGGCGACTGTTAGATAGGCAGTTCTTCTGACTTAGGATCTTTGCTCCCTGCGCCTTCCCAAAGCGTATGCTCCAGTGGCTTTGCTGCAGTTTGCTCCCCATTCACAGCGGCGGGACCGTGTTGGCGTTACACCAAACTTCCCTATTAAGCCCTGACGGGCACCTATCCCACGTATGCTATTTTTTACTTAGTGTAGTGAAACGCGCTCCCCCTGTCAAGCAATCACATCGACGCCCATGTAGGGACGCAGCACCTCAGGTACAACCACCGTACCGTCAGGCTGCTGGTAGTTCTCCAGGATGGCGGCTACCGTGCGTCCAATGGCGACGCCCGACCCATTCAAAGTGTGGACAAATTCCGGCTTGGCCTTGGCGTCGCGGCGGAATTTGATGTTGGCGCGCCGCGCCTGGAAGTCCTCAAAATTCGAGCACGAGGATATTTCGCGGTATTTGTTGAAGCTGGGCAGCCACACTTCCAAGTCATACGTTTTGGCCGACGAAAAGCCCATGTCGCCGGTGCACAGCAGTACGACGCGATAGGGGAGGCCGAGAAGCTGCAGCACTTTTTCAGCGTTGAGCGTGAGTTTTTCCAGCTCATCGTAAGAGTTCTCCGGCAAGGAGAATTTCACCAGCTCGACTTTGTTAAACTGGTGCTGCCGGATCAGGCCGCGCGTATCCCGGCCGGCCGCTCCGGCCTCGGCGCGGAAGCAGGCGCTGTACGCCGTGTAGTAAAGCGGCAGATCCTTGGCATCCAATATCTCCTGGCGATGAAGGTTGGTGACAGGCACTTCGGCGGTGGGTATGAGGTAATAGTCAACGCCCTCCAGCTTAAACATGTCATCGGCAAATTTGGGCAGCTGACCTGTTCCTACCATACTGTCGCGGTTGACGATAAACGGCGGGAAAAATTCGGTATAGCCATGCTCCCGGGGATGCAGGTCAAGCATAAAGTTGATAAGCGACCGCTCCAGCCGGGCGCCTAAGCCGCGATAAAAGGTAAACCGAGCGCCGGTGACGCGTCCGCCGCGCTCAAAGTCCAAAATACCCAGCTTTTCGCCGATTTCCCAATGTGCCAGGGGCTCTTTGTCAAATGTCCGCGGCGTACCCCAGCGGCGAATTTCCCTGTTCTCGGTTTCATCTTTGCCAACCGGCACGCTATGATGCGGTATATTGGGTATCACCATGACAATAGCCTCAATCTTGGCTTCCACGGCAGCCAGCTGCCCGTCAAGTTCGCTGATGCGGTCACCTACGCCGCGCATTTCGGCGATCAGCGCATCGGCATTTTCCCCCGCCTTTTTCCGGCGGCTGACTTCTTGCGACACAGTATTGCGTTTATTTTTGAGCGCTTCCACCTCTGCCAACAATTCACGGCGCTGCTTGTCCAAGCTCAAAAATTCATCAAGACTGATTGATGCCCCCCGATTATTTAGTGCTTCAATCACTTTAGCGGGGTTCTCACGAATAAATTTGATATCCAGCATGCTAACATCCTCCTTATCGGACATGGCAAACCGGCTTCCGCCTTTTGCATGCCGCGGACGCCTGGTTACCCGCCTCAGTTTAAAACCACTTTATTATACAAAAAACTCCCGCCTGCTAGGGACGAGAGTGCCTTCCCGCTTCTGCCACCCTGCTATCCGGGGCTTATCTGTTAATTACCGCCTTTACCTGGTATTATATGCTATTTTATTGTACACTATACCGGTTGGCAACACAACCGGCCGGGCACTTTCTTCTGTGCCGCACCTGCGGGCAAAAATTCCTCTTATGGCATTCAATGGAAACAAAACCGTCATCTTCATTATAGTGTTAGCGGCAAATACCGTCAATATATTGCAGCCGGGCCACGCCGGAAAAAAGGAAATGATGCTGCCGCCCCGAAATGATTCCGCAAACAAAATCTGCGGCAAGGAGCGTTGAGCCGTTTTGTTTAGTACTATTCAGGAACTGGAAGACCATTTGCTGACCTGCCGGGCTTGTCCTTTAAACAATGAAACCAATCGCGGCCCCACCACCTTCAACGGGTCGCCAGCCAGCCCGCTGATGCTTGTCGGCGAAGGCCCCGGCGGCGTGGAGGATGAGTATGGCGTACCGCTTGTCGGCCCGTCCGGCCAGCTTTTGGACAAAGCCCTGTGGAGCGTGGGGATTACGC
>JAOACF010000083.1 GCA_026417995.1 Negativicutes bacterium | reverse complement strand
TCTCCCTGGTGGGTTCGGTTCCCCCGGGGCTCAGCCTCGCGCCGGACAGGGTGACGCTGGCCGCCCTGACGACCCTGCCCCTCACCCTCTCCACCACCTCCAGCACCCCCACCGGCCTCCACCGGCCGCGCCTGCGGGCGGGGCGGCGCCGCCCGGCAGACAGCCGGCCGGGCAGGAGCTGCGCCCGGTGGTCTTGGGCATAGTCGGAGCGGGTAATACTAGGGCGGCAATTATCCAGACCGGCGCGGAAAGCAGGGCGTACCGCGTCAACGGACGGGCAGGGTCCTACTTGATTACCGCGATCAACAGCAGCTCCGTAGTTTTGGAAGGGCCGGACGGCAGGCTGATTGCGCCGCTGGAGAGGTGAGGCTGTGGCAAATCTTAAACGCTTCGTGGCGATCATGGCACTTATGTGCGTTTTTCTCGCGGCGGCGGCAGCGAGGGCAGCGGCGCCGGTCAATATGAATGTCACCAATGCCGAGGTTCGCGACGTTCTGACGGCATTGGCGGCAGTGGGGGGCGTCAATCTGGTCGCCGACGATTCGGTGACAGGCAGGATTACGATCAGCCTGCAGAACGTCAGCTTTGACGCCGCGCTGGACATTGTCGCCCGAACCAAAGGACTGACTTATCACAAAGTGGGCAGCATCTTGGTGGTGACCAGCCGGGAAAAAATGAACAAAGGCTTTGGCAGTATTGAGATTATCAAGCTGAATTATGCCAAAGCCGCCGATGTGAAAAAGTCGCTTGCGCTCGTTTTGCCGGAAGACCGGCTGAAAGTGGATGAAGCCAGCAATTCGCTGGTGTTTATGGGTTCGACCGCCGAAATTGCGGAAGTGCGGCGCGTGCTGCAGGAACTGGATATCCCTTTCCGGCAAATTTCGCTGGAAGCGCAGGTAGTTGCCATCGATAAAAAAAGCAGCAAGGATTTGGGGATTGACTGGCAGTGGTCGTCTATACCTAATTCTGTAAACCAGAGTTCAACCTCTGCGGATACGGCGTCCTCCGAGGCGCAGTACGGCGGCGTCATCACTTTTGGCAAAGGCCCGGACGGCCCGTATGAATTTCGTTTTGCGGCGAAATTGAGCGCGCTGTTGTCCAGCGGCAATGCCAAAATACTGGCCAAGCCCAATATCACCGCCCTTGACGGCCAGCAGGCCCGGATTTTAATTGGCGACCGCATCCCCGTCTTGGTGGAAAAGACGGAAAACGGCAAGACAACGACGACAATTGAATATGTCGAGGCCGGCATCAAACTGATGTTTACGCCCCGCATCAACGCCGACGGACTGATCACTACCGATATCCAGACCGAGGTAAGCACGCCGACGCTGGTGCCCGAAATGAAGGCCTACCGCATTACCACCCGTGAGGCTGAGACGCGCGTTCGGATGAAGGACGGCGAAACGATGGTGATTGGCGGGCTGATCGGCACGCAGGAGTCTGGCGGCAAAAACAAGGTACCTTTCCTGGCCGATTTGCCTGTTTTCGGCAAACTGTTCCAAAGCGTTCACACGACAAAGCAGGAAACAGAAGTTATGATTTTTGTGACTGCCCGAATCGTTAAATGAGTGGGGTGACACGAGTGCCGATTCAAATTATGATTGCAGACGATCATGCTCTTTTGCGGCAAGGTATTAAGAATGTTTTGGATTTTGAAAGCGACCTGCGGGTGGTGGGCGAGGCAGGCGACGGTGAAGAGGCGCTCAAAAAGGCGGCGGAGCTATCCCCTGACATTATGCTGCTGGATATTAATATGCCCCGGCTTAACGGCCTTGAGGTAACGCGCAGGCTCAAGGAGACCAAAGCCAATACCAAAGTCATTATCCTTACAATTCATGACGACGAGAACTATGTTATTGAAGTGCTGAAGTCGGGGGCAGCCGGCTATTTGCTCAAGGATATCGAGCCGGGCATGCTGATTAAGGCCATCCGCACGGTATACGAGGGGGAAACATTTATATATCCCACCCTGGCCAAAAAATTGTTTGGGCAGTTGGCCGGCGAAAAAGCGGCGCATTCGCGCCGCAGCGAAGAAAGGCTCACCGAGCGCG
Organism: Negativicutes bacterium; assembly: GCA_026417995.1. GTDB lineage: Bacteria > Bacillota > Negativicutes > Sporomusales > JAOACF01 > JAOACF01. Next base: position 10,151 of record JAOACF010000083.1, on the reverse strand, counting down.
AGCTGGAGGTGCTGCAGCTGACCGCCCGGGGGATGAGCAACCAGGAGATTGCGTCTAAGCTGTATTTAAGTGAAAAGACGGTGAAAAATCATTTGACGAATATCTTCCGCAAGATAAATGTCACCGACCGGACGCAGGCCGTGCTGTACGCGCTAAAGCACAAGCTTGTGGTGCTCGATTAACGGCGGCGAGAGCGCGGAGGCCGCCGCGTCGGTTAAAGCCTCCGCGCGGTGACCAAAAACGGTTGGGAAGCATATATTATCCTATCCCAGGCAAAGGGGGTAGGATATTTTGTTTTTTACATACGGGGCAAGCGTGGCGCTGATTTCGCTGGCGATTTACGGGCTTTTGTGCTTTATTCACGACCTGTGGGGCTATTATAGCCGGCACCGGCAGAAGCTGCGTACCGGCGTGTCGCTGCTGCTGCTGGTAAAAGATATTGAACAGGATATTGAGTTCTTAATGCGGGATTTGCTGGAACTGATGGAACACGTTGAAGGCGGCTGCGACGCGGTTGTGGTCGATTGCGGCTCTAGTGACCTGACATACGAGATTGCGCGCCGGCTGGCGGCGGAGCACCCTGCGGTCGGGGTTGTTTCGCTGCCGGGCAGCCGCCCGGTGAATGAGGCTATGCCGCTATGCCGCGGTTCGGTGATTCATATCCTGGATCTCATCGGCCGCATGCCGGTGTATGCGGCGATACCGGCGGCCAGCCGTCTGCTGCGGCCGGAGGGCAGGCGCATGCTGCTGAGCGGGGAGTAGCCGCGGGATCAGAGGCTTTGCTTTAAGGCCAGTATTTCATGAAAAACTTCGAGCAGCTTGTAAAAGGCGGCGTGCAGGCTGGCCGCGCCGGAAGCGGGATGCGGCGCGGCGCTTGCCGCCAGCCGCGCCTCTCTTAGGCAGCGGGCAACTGTTTTTTCGTTCCACAGCACCGGGATTTCCCGTCCGGACAGGAGGGTAATGACGGTTTGCTCGCGGCAGTTCGCGTCTTCTGCCGCCGTCTTTACCGCGTGGAGGTTAATATAGCCGGTGCAGCTATCCCTGGCTATGCGGGGCTTGCGCACTTTGAACGGAATGAGGACAAGCCCGGGAGCAAGCGGCAGCGGCTGGCGGAGCGAACGCCCTGTGGCGCGGGCGGAAAGGCGGCGGAGGCTGATCAGGTCGACGGCATGCCTGCGGGCGAGACGGTTTAGTATCGCTTTGACCCGGACAGGGCTGGTTGTAGCCTTGCCGTCGGCCGCAATAATCAGGGTGCTGTCGCCGGCAGTGGTGTATTGTGGCAAAATGGCGGCAATGGTTTCAGCTGAGGGCAGCATGAGGTGATCTCCTTTCATCAAAGATGCTTTATACAAACATATGTTCGTATTTGTCTGGTTTTATAGTAGCAATATTTTGCAAGCTTGGCAAGGGGTATAATTTTAGTTCGGCTGCGTATACTCTTGAAAGTTAGCAGGAAAATTCCCGCAACGGCGCGAATGCGTAAAGAGGTTATCTTTTCCATGAGGAGGAATTAATGATGGCTTACGGCAAACCGGAATCAAAACCCACGCAGGCCTCGGCGATGGAGCAGCTCTTAATCTGGCTGCGCGAGGATCTGATGGGCGAACTCCAGGCAATTAACCAATACCAGGCTCACATCGACAATATCGACGATGCGGAAGTGAAGGAATTGCTATCTCACATCCGTGATGACGAAAAAGAGCATGTGGCCGAGCTTACGCACTTGATTGCCCGTATTGACGCCATTCAGCGGGAAAAATTCGCCACCGATCACACTATGGCGCCGGAAGAGCGCGTCGTCGGCGCGGAAGAGGGCGAAGCGCTGACGGTTGGCAGTTTATTCGGCAAAAAATAAAAGGAGGGGAATAGAATGGACTTTCTCGATAGAAAAGCAGCGCCGTTGACGGCGGAAGAATGGAGCCGCCTGGATAATGCGGTGGTCAATACCGCCCGCAGCATGCTGGTGGGCCGGCGGGTGATGGAAATATTGGGGCCGCTGGGGTCGGGAGTGTACAGCATTCCCTATTCCATATTCAGCGGCAAAAGCGCAACCGGCATTGACATGGTCGGCGAAAACGAGGATTTTGTCGTCGAGCCGTCGCGCCGCGCTACGATAAATCTGCCCATCCTGTATAAAGATTTCAAGATTATGTGGCGCGACGTGGAAGGCGACCGCCATCTCGGCTTGCCGCTCGATGTGAGCGCCGCTGCCGTTGCCGCGAATTACGTGGCTGTGCAGGAAGATAATCTGATTTTCAACGGCAATAAAGAGCTTGGCCATGAGGGATTGTTTACGGTAAAAGGCCGTTTAGCGGTCAAAGCGGGAAACTGGGAGGAAACGGGCGCCGCATTGGGCGACGTGGTTAAAGCCGTCGGCGCGCTCAGCGAAGCCGGCCACTATGGCCCTTACGCCATGGTTGTCAGCCCGGCGCTGTATGGCCGCATGGTACGCGTGTACGGCAATACCGGCATGCTGGAGCTTGACCAAGTCAAGGCGATAATCAGCGGCGGCGTGCACTACTCCAATGTTATCAGCGGCAACAAAGCGGTTGTGCTGGCAACCGGCGCGCAAAACGTCAGCTTGGCGGTCGGGCAGGACATGGTGACGGCCTACATGGGCCCGACCAACATGAATCACGTCTTCCGCGTGCTGGAGACCATTGCGCTCCTGGTACGGCGCCCGGACGCAATCTGCACAATCGAATAGCGTATTACGGCGATAAACAGGGAGAGGAGAACGCCATGCGGCGCAATCTCCTCCTTCTTTTAACATTATTGGCATATAATGAAGAGGGGAATACACAGCCGGGGGAGGTAGGAGTATGCAATTTATTATCAGCGCGGTAACCTGGGACAAAGCGCTCAAGGCGGATATGTTGCAGGCGGAGCTGCCGGCGCTGGCCGCCAAGCTGGGGGTTAAAGGGGTGGAGTTCCGCCCGTACTGGCGGGATGCGCGGAAGGAATTGCCTGAGACGAAACAACAGCTCGCCAAATACGGCCTGACCGCAGTCTATGCCTGCAATGACGCGCTCCTCAGCGATACGATGGAGGGCACGCAGGCTTCGCTCGACGCGATGGTGGAAAGCCTGAATATCGCTTTTTTAATGGATGCGCCGATACTGCGCGTCAATGTCGCCAACGGCCCGTTCAACGCCGATTTTATCCGGACGGAGTGGTGGCAAAAAGCAGCCGGCAGTGTGGTGGCGATGGCGGCCGAAAAAGGCATTGTGCTTGCCGTCGAGAACCCGCCTAATCCGGCTGCCGGCAAAGCGGAACTGCTGCTGGCGCTCTTAGAGACGGTGAATTCGCCCCACTTCCGGCTCACCTACGACACGGGCAACTGGCTGATGGCCGGTCAGAAACCGGAAGAGGCGCTGGATAAGCTGGAGCAGTATGTCGGCTATGTGCACTTAAAAGACATGGTGCCGCAGAACAATACGTATGCTCACAGCTATCTCGGCGTTGGCGCCGTGGAAGTTTTGGGCCTGATGAACCGCATTTTAAAAGCCGGTTACCGGGGCCCGCTGGCACTGGAGTTTCCCGGCGGTGATGATCCGGAGGAAAAGGTGCGCCTGAGTCTGAAATATATCTATGGCAAATAATCGGTATTGTGCCGGCGGCAAGGCTATGGTAAGGTAGTGAATAGAGTATAGGAGGCTCTGCAAAAGTCCATCTGCGTTGTTACTCCTGTGGGTTTTCGCTACAACGTACCTCCAGTACGCCTCCGCGAAAATCCTCGTCGTGCCTAGCATCTGGAGCTTCTTCAGCAGCCTCCGGTTCTGGTGATAAAGAGAGAATAATTGCCTAAAATGAGTTTTGCAACACTCGAACAGACGGGAAGCAGTGATGACTTGGAGCAGATTATTCACATCCTGGAAAACTACGGCGCGTTCGGCTTGTTTGTAGTCTCTTTTTGTGAAGCCATCTTCTCGCCGGTTTTGCCGGACATTATGCTGATACCTATGGCGCTGGCCGCGCCTGAGCTGGCGATTTACTATTCGCTGGCAGCTACCGCCGGATCGGTTGCGGGCGGTTTTGTCGGTTATGCCATAGGCTACCGCTTCGGGCCGCCAATTGTAAAAAAGTGCGTGTCGCCGCAATATATTGACAAGATTAAAGGCCTGGTGGACGCTTATGGCGGCTGGGCTATCTGGATTGCCGCCATGGCGCCCATACCCTATAAATTTGTCAGCATTTCCGCCGGCGCCTTCCGGATTAACAAGCTTGTTTTCTTGGCCGCTTCCGTTTTTGGCCGGGCGAAACGCTTTGTGGTAGAAGGAGTGCTTATTTACTACTACGGTTCCCAGGCGCTGCAGCTTATGCAGCGTTATGCGGATGAAACGGTGGTGTTTTTGGCCGCAGTTGCCGTGCTGGCCGCAGCCGGTTTCACGCTGCGTTCGTTTATTAACCGAAAAAAGACTAAACGGTGCGAGGAGTAGTGTCCCGCACCGTTTCTTGTTGTGGCGGCGGCGCATCTGTGGTAGATTAGTGCTAGACGTTTGTTTGGCGGTGTACTATGGGAATATTGCGGGTAATCAATTTACATAAAGCTTTTGGCGCGGAGACGCTGTTTGCCGGTGTGAGCTTTGAATTGAAGCGCGGCGAAAAGGTTGGCCTGATCGGGGCGAACGGCGCCGGGAAAACCACTTTGCTGCGCTGCCTGCTGGGCGAGGAGGCGTATGACGCCGGGCAGGTGCTGCTGCCGGCGGGTGAGACGGTCGGCTATGTCGAGCAGGACTGCCGGTTTGAGCATAATACGCTATATCAGGAACTGCTGTCGGCTTACCGCGATGTGCTCGCCTGGCAGGAAGAGCTCCGGCGCCTGGAGGCGGCGGCCGAAGCCGAGCGGGATGCCGCCGTGCTGGAAGATATCATGGCGCAGTATGCTAAAGCTCTGGCGCGTTTTGAACACGGCGGCGGCTATGCCTATGAAAATAATATCCGGCGGGTGGCCGCCGGGTTAGGGTTTTCGCCGGAGGATTTTGAGCGGGAGGTTGCCACTTTCTCCGGGGGGCAGAAAACGCGCATTGCGCTGGCCAAGGCGCTCCTGCGCCAGCCGGATTTTTTGTTTTTAGACGAACCTACCAACCATCAGGATATCGGCATGGTAGAGTGGCTGGAAGGCTATTTAAAAGAATATGCGGGCGGCGTGCTGCTTATTTCGCACGACCGCTACTTTTTGGACCAAGTAGTGGAGCGGGTTCTCGATCTTGAAGATAAGGGAATTGTCGAGTATAAAGGCAATTACAGCCGGTATTTGGCGCAGAAGGCCGAGCGCTGCGAGGCGCAGCTGAAAGCGTATGCCAAGCAGCAGGCCTATATTGCCAAGAACCAGGCGTTTATCGACCGGTACCGTGCCGGCGTCAAGGCCAAGCAGGCGCGGGGGCGGCAGTCCCAGCTCGATAGGCTGCAGCGTATTCACGCCCCGGTGGAAAATAACGGCTTTGCCTTCAACTTTATCAATGTTGCCGCGAGCGCCGAGCGGGTGGCCGAACTTGAGGCTGTCACCGCCGCGTATGACGGCAAAGTGGTGTTTGCCAACCAGTCGCTCTTAATCCGGCGGGGCGAGGGCCTGGCGCTTATTGGCCCCAACGGCGCGGGCAAAACGACGCTGCTCAAGCTGCTGACGGGAGAGCTGCCGGCTGCGGCCGGCCGGGTGAAGCTGGGCAGCCGGGTGAAGCTGGGGTACTTCTCGCAGGAGCATGAGGGGCTTGATCCCCAGCGCAAGGTTATTGAAGAGGTTATGTTCGACTTTGGCCTCAATGAAGAGCGGGCGCGCGGCTATCTTGGCGCCTTTCTGTTCAGCGGCGATGATGTGTTCAAGCTGGTGGCCGATTTGAGCGGCGGGGAAAAAGCGCGGCTGTCGCTCCTCAAGCTTATGCTGGCCGGCCCTAACTTCCTGCTCCTGGATGAGCCGACAAACCACCTGGACATTCCCGCCAAAGAGGCGGTGGAAGCGGCGATTCTGTCCTATCCGGGGACTTATCTGATTGTGTCGCATGACCGCTACTTTTTGGACAAGATCGCCGACCGGGTGATCGAACTGGAAGACGGGGCAATCACCGAATACGCCGGCAACTACAGCTACTACCGGGAAAAGAAAGCGGCGGCCAAGCCGGAACCCGTGGCAGAAAAGCCGGCCGCTGCTGCTGCCGGCAGGGAGGCTCCCGCCGCCTTACGGCCTGCCGGTGCCCGCAAACGCCCGCAGGATTTAGCCCGCTTGGTGGAAAAGCTGGAGATGACCATCCGTGAACTGGAGTATGAGGTCAAATATCTGGAACAAAGGCTGAACGATCCGGCCACGCACCGGGATCCGGCGGCCAGCCGCGCGGCGTATGAGGAGTATGCGGCCAAAAAAGCCGAGCTTGACGCGAAATACAGCGAGTGGCTGGAAGCCACCGCCGAGGTCTAAAATGAACAGCCCGGGATTTTTCGCACCCTGGGCTGTTTTTGTTTTGCCAACGTCTGATTGTGGCAGAGAGAGCCTTTTGGACGCGCCGGCCGGCGCGTCTTTTGCCTCTTTGCGGCTGAGCCGCGCCAACTCGCCTTGCCAGCGGCAGCAGGACGGCTTTTGCTCGCCGCCTCTTGTCGGTGATACCTTAAGTTTAGCGCTAATATTTTGAGGAACCGGTTCCTCGCCGCAAGGTGAGGATAATGGAATTGATTGAGTTGGTGCGCCGCGCCCAGCAGGGGGATGAGCAGGCGTTTACGGCAATTTGCCGGCGGTTTGCCGGATTGGTGAAAAAACACGCCAACCAGCCGCATATGAAGCCGCTGGGCGAGGATGCCGAAGCTGAGGCCTGGCTGGCCGTTGTGCGGGCAGTGAAAACATACCGCCCGGAAATGGGGGTGCAGGTGGCCGGTTATGTGGAAAGCCAGGTGAAATACACCCTGTGGAATTTATTCAAACGCGAGCGCAAACGCTGGCAGCGGGAGACGGCGCTGGCGAAGAGCGCCGACGATGAGGGGGCAAGCTTGCTGGACTTTCTGGCCGCTGCGGCCGATGTGCCCGGCGAGGTGGAAGCCCGCTCTGCCGCGGCGGAAATTCGCCGGGCGCTGGCCGAACTGCCGGCGCGCCAACGACAGGCGGTGATTTTGACGTTAGCCGGCGGGCAGCGCCTGGCGGAAGCGGCGTCCGGCATGGGCGTAAGCCCGCAGGCAGTGTTTAATCTGCGCAGCCGCGGCCTAGCACGGCTTAGGACGCTATGCCGCGATTTAGTTTAGCGGGCAGCTGGCTGGGACGTAGGGCGGTCTGCATTTCTGTCATATTTTTGTCATATATATACCATATGATGGAATTAAACACAGGAAGGAGATGGTTTCACATGAAAAGACTGTCAGCTGTAATGGTTTTCCTGTTTACAATGGTAGCTCTTTCCGGCTATGCCCTGGCCTGGCCGGGACATCTGGAAGGCAAACCTGATGCCTTCCGGCCGGGAGATACGCGCGGCTACTTCATTTGGCATGATGACAACGGGATGCATCTTAGAACAACTACCAGAGGCCACGAAAGAATATTTACCGGCGTAATCCGCACTGACGGCAAGTTTGTCAATGTCGACGATTTCAAGATGGAAGGCAATGACCGCATCCGCGTCAGCCGCGACCGCGATACCATCTGGTTCCGGCTAAGTACGGCAGGGGCGGTGGACGGTCTCAACTTCCGCATTAAAGGCGGCGACTATGTTCACTTTGAGCTCTATATGGACGGCCACCGCATCGACCGCAAGGAGATTTTCTTAGGCGACCGGGGATGGCATCCGCGGAGCAGCAGCTTTACTATTCACCGGTAGACCGAAAGAAACCGCGTTCAGCGGCAGGCTGTCGATAAAGGCCCATCTGCCGCGTTGCTCCTCAAACCCATTGCTAGCGTACGCCCCAAAGTACGCGTCGCTGCTGGGTTTTCCGGTGCGCCTTGCATCTGAACCTTTCTCACCAGCCTGAGAAATAAGTTTATCAACAATCTGACCGCGTTCAGCGGTTTTTCTTTTTCCCCCGTTTAAATTTCTCACCCGCCGGAATGTATGAGAGCGAAAGGGGGTGAGAGCGATGGCAGTAGTAAAAGTGCCCAAGGCGAGCCGGTTGGTGATTAAGGTGCAGACCGGCATCAGCGCCACCGGCAGCCCGGTTTACCGCATGCGCACCTTCCGCAACGTGAAGCCCGGCGCCGCGGAGGCAGATGTGTTTGCAATCGGTGAGGCGCTGGCTTCCCTGCAGCGGCATCCGGTCAGCAGCGTAAGCCGCGTGGATGAAAGCGATCTCATCAACCAGTAACGGCAGACTTTAATAGCGGCCCATTGGGCGGAAAGGAGGAATGACATATGACAAAAACGCTGGAAATGGTATTTCGCGATGCCTTTGGCAAAGAGACGATTATCCGGCTGGCAGATCCTAAGGATGGGCTGACCCAGGCGGAAGTGCTCACCGCTATGGAGACAATCATCGCCAAGAATATCTTCGCTACCAAAGGCGGCGACTTGGCTCAGGCTGTCGAAGCCCGCATCCGCACCCTTGACACGGCCGCCCTGTAGCTATAGAGCGGCGCAGGAGGGAGGATACTATGGAGCAAGTTCTGGCTCAGGCCGCCAACTATGGCTTTCCCATGGTTGTATCAATCTACCTGCTGGTACGCATTGAAACAAAATTGGAGCAGTTGGCCGGGTCGATCAACGAACTGGCAAAAGTGATTGCCGCGAAGCTATAGATAAACCAGATACGCCGAACGGGGGGAGATCGCCGCACTTTGTTTGCGATGAAACACTTAGTGTGTCACTGCGAACGAAGTGATGTGGCGGTCTTCTCGTCGACTTCCCCGCTTTTTTCCTACGCAAAATTGCCGTTTTTAAATACCGGCACCTGTCTGCCGTCGGCGGCAATGCCGGTGATCTCCAGATCGGCCGTACCGACCATGAAATCGACGTGCACCAGTGAGTCATTGACGCCGCGGCTGGCAAGCTCTTCCGGGGAAAGCTTGGCGCCGTCCTGGATGCAGGTGGGATACGCCTTGCCAAAGGCGAAGTGGCAGGAGGCATTTTCATCAAACAGGGTGTTGTAGAAGAGAATTTTGGCGTTGGAGATGGGGGAATCATAAGGCACCAGGGCCACTTCTCCCAGATAGGCCGCTCCTTCGTCAGTTGCCAGCAGTTTTTCCAAGATGTCCTTTCCTTGTTTGGCGGTAAAGCTGACGACTTTGCCGTCTTTGAAAGTCAGGCTGAAGTCAGCGATCAAATTGCCGTTGTACGCGAGCGGCTTGGAGCTGAATACTGTGCCGTTGACCCCTGTCTTTTTCGGCAGGGTAAAGACTTCCTCGGTGGGGATGTTGGCGATGAATTCCACGCCCTTGCCGTTATTCTTTGAGCCACCCATCCAGATATGGCCTGCCGGCAGTTCGACGGTGAGGTCGGTGCCGTTGGCGCTTTTATAGTGCAGAAGCTTGAACTGGCTGGCGTTGAGGAAGTCGCGGCGCTCGCGAAGCTGTGTTTTATGGCGGTTCCAGGCGTCGACGGGGTTTGCAGCATCAGCTCTTACCGCTTTGACGATCGCATCCCACAGACGGTCGACCGCCTCATCCTCGCTGACAGCAGGAAACACTTTGGCCGCCCACGGTTTGGTCGGCACGGAGATTACGCACCAGGAATTTTGATGGCTCATAATCTTTTCCCGGTATTCTGTGAGCGCAATGTTGCTGGTTTTTTGCGCCCGCACAATCCGATCCGGGTTGACCTCTTTTAACAGTTCCGGGTCAGAGGCGGAAATGCTGACAAAGGCAGCTCCCTCGCGCAGATAGGAAAGATAAAAATCTCTGCGCCATTCCGGAAATTCGTCAAAGACTTCGTCCGGCGCATGCAGAAACCGGATTTTGGATGAAAGATCGTCAAGCCAGTTGATCACCACGTCACGGGCGCCGGCCTTAAAGGCGGTTTCCGACAGCAGGCGGGCAAAGGGGGCGCATTCAAGCGGCGAGGAGATTACCAGCGTCTGCTTGTCCTGCAGATTGATGCCTGTTTTTACAACCAGCTCGGCATACTTGCGCAATATTGTTTCGTTCATATAAGGTGCCTCCTTGGGAAGAATGGGGAGTTAGAATTCAGAATTCAGAAGTCAGGAGTCAGAATTCAGAATTCAGAATTCAGAAGTCAGAATGGGATGAC
>JAOACF010000082.1 GCA_026417995.1 Negativicutes bacterium | reverse complement strand
CCTAAAATTGACCGCTTTCTGGAGACATTGGGCGAGCGGCATATAGGCACGCTGCAGAATGTCACGGTTGACGCCGTTATGCAGCGGATTGCGGCTTTATGGCCGGAGATTCAGCGGCCAAGCCCCCGCCGGGAAGAGCGGATCAGCATACTGCGGGACAAAGCCTTCTACAACGCGGAGTTGGCCTTTTCCCTGATTGAGAGCCGGGAGCGGAGGTAAGCGTATGTGGCTGCATATCAAGAATTATTTGGGTATCACGCTTGGCGCGCTGCTAACGGCTGTTGCCCTAAATATGTTCTTGATTCCCAATAAGGTAGCCGCAGGCGGTGTCAGCGGCTTTGCCACCGTGCTTCACTACCTGTTGGGCGTGCCTGTCGGCATGACTATGCTGGCGCTCAACATTCCGCTCTTTTTAGCCAGTGTAAAAGTCCTGGGCGCCAAATTCGGCATTAATACTCTTTTTGGCGCGGCAGTGCTGTCGCTGGCTATTGACTTGTCAGCTCCCTACACGCCGGTATTGACCCGCGATTTGCTTTTGAGCTCGCTGTACGGCGGCGTGCTGTCCGGCGTAGGCATGGGCCTGGTTTTTCGCTTTAAAGGAACAACGGCCGGCACCGATTTGTTGGCTGCCATTTTAAATAAATTGTTTAAAATCAGCGTAGGGCAGGCGCTGCTGAGCGTGGACTTTTTCGTAATCGCTTTTGCCGGCATCGCCTTCGTCAGTCCCGAACTGTCATTATATGCACTTATCTCCCTGTTTGTTACCAGCAAGATCATCGATTTAATCCAGGAAGGCCCCAGCACATCCAAAGCTTTTTTTATTATCACGTCCGCGGCGGACGAGGTTGCAAGCAAGGTGCTGGCCGAAATGGACCGCGGCGTCACCTTTTTGCCGGGAAGGGGCGCGTATACCGGGCAAAACCGCGATGTGCTGTTTTGCGTTGTCAGCACCAGCGAAGTTACCCGGCTGAAAGATATTGTGAATGCGATTGATAGCAAAGCCTTTGTCATCGTTGCGGATGTTCATGAGGTGATGGGGGAGGGGTTTACCCGAGCCGGATAGTCAAAAGGAGGTTGTTGTATGCCAGAACATCTAAGTGAACAAAAGTTAAGTGAGCTTGTCAGCCGCGCCAAGTCAGTGCGCAAAAACATTATCAAAATGATTACTGAGGCCAAGTCCGGTCATCCTGGCGGCTCGCTGTCCGCCGCCGATATTTTGGTTACGCTGTATTTCGCTGAAATGAAGGTCGACCCGCACCGTCCGGCGGACGCCGAGCGCGACCGCTTTGTGCTTTGCAAAGGCCATGCGGCGCCGGTCTTGTATGCTACGCTGGCGGAAAAAGGTTTTTTTGGGCATGACGAACTATCTACCCTCCGCAAGATAGACAGCCGGCTGCAGGGTCATCCCAGCATGAAGGATACGCCGGGAGTTGATATGTCGACAGGTTCGCTTGGGCAGGGCCTCAGCGCGGCGAACGGCATGGCGCTTGCCGCCCGGCTGGACGGCAAAAACTACCGCGTATACGCGCTGCTCGGCGACGGCGAACTGGAGGAAGGCCAGGTCTGGGAAGCGGCAATGTTTGCCGCACACTACAAACTGGACAACCTGACCGCGTTTGTTGATTTTAACGGGCTCCAGATTGACGGGCCGGTCAGCGAGATCATGTCGCCGCTGCCTATTCCCGAGAAGTGGCGGGCGTTTGGCTGGCATGTAATTGAAATTGACGGCCATGATTATCAGCAGATCTACGGCGCTATTCAAGCCGCGAAAACCGTGAAGGGCAAGCCGACGATGGTTGTGGCCAAAACAGTCAAAGGACGCGGCGTCGCCTGCATGGAGAACGTCTGCGACTGGCACGGCAAAGCGCCGACGGCAGAGGAATGTAGTAATATGCTGGAAGAGCTAGGATAGAATTTAGAAGCTAGGAGATGGAGTATTCAGAAGTCAGTAGTCAGAATTCAGAGTTCAGAATAGAAGAGGCGAAGGGCAAATTTCGCCGCGACATACCTTCATTCTGACTACAGAATTCTAACTCTGAATTTCCAGTCTCGCAACATTCTGACTGCTGAATTTTGAATCCTGAATTCCTAATCCTAAGGAGGTTCACAATGGGTAAAGCGACGCGTGAAGCTTACGGCGAGGCTCTGCGGGAGCTGGGCCGGGAGAATAAAAATATTGTTGTATTGGACGCCGACTTGTCTAAGTCGACCAAAACCAATGTATTTGCCAAAGATTTTCCGGAACGGTTTTTCAATGCCGGCATCGCCGAGCAGAATCTGATGGGAACGGCCGCCGGGCTGGCAGCGGCCGGCAAGATACCTTTCGTATCGACATTCGCCATGTTTGCCTGCGGCCGCGCTTATGAGCAGGTGCGCAATTCGATCAGCTACCCCAAGCTCAATGTCAAGATTGCGGCAACGCACGCCGGGCTCACGGTAGGCGAAGACGGCGCAACGCATCAGGCGATTGAGGACGTGGCGCTTATGCGGGCCATACCGAACATGACGGTCATTGTGCCGGCCGATGCGCTGGAAACCCGGTATGCTGTGGCTTGGGCCGCTCAGTATCACGGGCCGGTGTATTTGCGGCTGGGACGCATGGCGGTGCCGGACGTTTTCGGCGACGGTTATGAGTTTAAGCACGGCAAGGCGGTGGAACTGGCCAATGGTGCGGACGTCACACTCATTGCCAACGGGGTGATGGTAGCGCCGGCACGGCGCGCCGCGGACGAACTCATTGCTGCCGGGTTTAGCGCCAGGGTGCTTAACATGCATACCGTCAAGCCGGTTGATAAAGAGGCGGTTATCAGGGCGGCGCAGGATACCGGCGCGATTGTAACTTGCGAGGAGCACAGCATTATCGGCGGACTTGGCAGCGCCGTCGCCGAGGTGCTTGTCGAAAACCACCCTGTGCCGATGGAACGCGTCGGCGTGCTTGACGTCTTCGGTGAGTCCGGAACCCCGGACGCATTGCTGGCGAAGTATAATCTTACGGTTGCGGATATTGTCCGGGCGGCAAAAAGGGTTATCAGCCGGAAGGAATAGCGATAAGGTAAGGGAATTCAGAATACAGAAGTCAGGAGTCAGAAGTCAGAATGTTTAAGGCGGCACCTTCGTTTCCCATGCTGAATGCTGACTCCTGAATTCCTATCCAAGTAAAACATGGGGACAGGGATCGTGTTTCGTTTTTTAGAAACAACGTCCCTGTCCCCGTGTTTTGTCAGACGACACCATCGTTTTCCCATTCTGACTTCTGAATTCTGAATCCTGAATACCTAATCACACAATTTTTGCGCGCAGCTGTTAACATATTTAAAAATTCCGTCGCATATCATGGAATGAGTGCCTGGCAAGAGGGGAGGGGTGGCATGCGGCTGTTCAAGGTGGTGAGTTTCGGGCAAAAGCTTGTCCGGCGTGCGACAGTGTGTCTGCTGGGCTTGGCGGCAATGCTGAGCTTGGGGTCGGCGGCATCAATGACGCTTTCCATGCTCCTTTCGGCTGCCGTGTATGCGGCGGCTTTTGGCTGGAAGTTTGCGCTGGGCTTTGTCCTACTTCTGTTTGTGCATGAATTCGGCCATTTGCTGGCATCGCGCATTGTCGGGCTCAAGGCGTCCAATCCTGTTTTTATCCCTTTTTTAGGCGCGGTCATCCGCATTCAGGATCCTATTAACGCCAAGATGGAAGCCAATGTGGCCATCGGCGGCCCGGCGCTGGGAGCGCTGAGCGCACTGGTCTGCCTTGCTTTTTATCTGTGGACGGACGATATGCTGATGCTGGTGCTGTCGTATACTGCCTGCCTGCTGAACCTTTTAAATCTCATCCCCTGCTCGCCGCTTGACGGGGGGCGCATTGCCGCAGCCATTTCCCCGCATATGTGGTGGATCGGCACAATTATTACCGGCATTCTGTTCCTTTGGACCAGCAACATATTCTTATTGGTGATTTTGCTGTTTTCCCTTGTGCGCTTATGGGCGGGCGAAGGCGATCTCCATCCGCGCTATTATCAAATTAATATGCGCCAGCGGCTGCGGGTGGCGTGGTGGTATTTCGGTCTTTTGTTTGTACTGGGAGGAGTAGGGCTGTATTTGGTTGAAGTTATGCGCTAGAGCTGGCAATATCCGACAATCATGCCGGACAAAGAGGAATTTTGACAGGCAAGTCGAAACTTTAATAAATTGCGGGCATTAACACTTTGTTCAGAAAAGGAGTGGGACCGATGATACAGATGACCAATATAACCAAGGTTTATACAAACGGCTCAATTGCCCTCTCCGACGTTAGCGTACATATTGAAAAGGGTGATTTTGTCTTTGTCGTTGGTCCCAGCGGCGCAGGCAAATCGACTTTTATTAAATTGATTTTTCGCGAAGAACTGCCGACCCAAGGAGTTTTAATGGTCAACGGCCGCAACGTGCCTGAGCTGCTGCCGCAGGAAGTGCCTTATTTTCGCCGTTCCCTCGGCATCGTATTTCAGGATTACCGTTTGCTTCCCAATAAAACGGTTTTTGAAAATGTGGCATTTGCCATGGAGGTAATCGAGGCGCCGCGGCGGGAGATCCAAAAACGGGTCAACTACGTCTTGGATTTGGTCGGTCTCAGGCACAAATTCAGGGCCTATCCGGCGGAGNTCAGCGGCGGGGAACAGCAGCGCGTTTCGATCGCCCGCGCCATTGTCAACAATCCGACTGTCGTGATCGCGGACGAGCCAACCGGCAACCTGGACCCGGATACTTCCTGGGAGATCATGAAGATTTTTGAGCGCATAAATAAAAACGGTACAACAATCGTGATGGCCACCCATGACAAGCCGGTCGTGGACGCTATGAAAAAACGGGTTATCGCGATCGAGAAGGGCCGTATTGCCCGTGACCAGCGGAAAGGGGTATACGGTTATGAAAATTAGGACAGTTGAATATTTTGTAAGGGAGGCTGTTTCTTCCCTGCGGCACAACGGGCTGATGAGCATAGCTTCGGTCAGTACGGTGGCCTTGTCGCTGCTCATCTTGGGTCTCTTTCTCATCCTGGTGCTGAATTTGAACAATATGGCCAGTGTCTTGGAATCGCAGGTGCAGATATCGGTTTATTTGCATGATAACTTAAATGACCGGGAGATCCGGGAAATCGGCACGCGCATTACCAAGCTGCCGGGGGTTACCCAGGTGACCTTTGTCAGCCGCGACGAGGCGCTGCAGCGCTTTAAACAGCGGTTGGGGGAGCAGCAAGGTTTGCTGGCCGCGCTTGGCGACAACAATCCGCTGCCCAACAGCTTTGAGGTCAAAGTAGACCAGCCCGAGCGGGTAAAACAGGTAGCGCAGGCTGCCGGTCAGCTCAAGGGAGTGGAAAACACCCGTTTTGGCCAGGAGATTATTGAGCAGCTCTTCAACCTGACGAAAATGGTGCGCATCTTTGGCTTCGTGCTGATCATTTTCCTGGCGCTGGCGGCGACTTTCATTATCTCCAATACCATTCGCATCACCGTTTTTGCCCGCCGCAAAGAAATTGCCATTATGAAGTATGTAGGAGCGACAGACTGGTTTATCCGCTGGCCGTTCCTGATCGAAGGCATGATCCTGGGCTTTGGCGGCGCACTTATCGCTGTCTTGCTCCTAAGCCGCGCCTATGGCGCCCTGGCCGCCGAGGTGTACGCTTCGCTGGCATTTATGCCGCTTATCCCTAAGTACCCCTTTATCACCAATCTCAGCATTGTGCTGCTGTTGGTGGGGACAAGTATCGGGGCGCTGGGCAGCACGATTTCGCTCAGGCGGTTTATGAAAGTGTAATGCGGGAGGTATCGGATGATTACGAAATTCAGGCGTCATATTGCGCTGGCGATGGCAGTGCTGATGCTTGTCGCCGTCGGTCCGGCGCTGGCCAATGAGATTGACCGGCACCAGCAGGATTTGGAAAATATTCAGCGGCAGATTGAAGCTGTGCAAATCAAGAAGCAGCAAGCGCAGCAGAAGGTGGACAGTCTGGCGGGAAAGCTGCAAGTTATCCAGACAGAATTAGACGCTGCGCTGGGGGATTATAACAAAATTCAGTCTCAGCTTGCCTATACCGAGCAGCAGATTGAGACCAATAAACAAATACTGGAAAAGGCCGAAAAAAACCTGGCCGAGCGCAGCCGCGTGCTCAATAAGCGGATCCGCGACATTTATGAACACGGCCAGGTCAGTTATATCGATGTATTGTTTGGTGCGACCGACTTTGTTGATTTTACCGTCCGCATGGATCTGCTCAAACGGGTGCTGCAACAGGATGTCGCTCTGATCGCCCGGGTAAAAGCGGAACGCGAACTGGTCCTGCAGAAAAAAGCGGAACTCGAACGCGACCGCGCGGCGATTGTGGAACTGAAAAAACAGGCAGAGGCGAAAAAGAATGTGATCGCCGGACGTCGCAATGAGCAGCAAATGGTGCTGGACGCGGCAGTGAGCGAGCGCGATGCCAACGAACGGGCGTACCGTGAGCTCTTAGATACGTCGCGACGGATTGAACAGCTTATCCGCAACATCCAATCCGGCAAGGGCGGAACGCTGGGTACAGGCATTATGATATGGCCTGCCTCCGGGCCGATTACCTCGCCCTTCGGCTGGCGGACGCATCCGATTTTCGGCACGCAGCGTTTCCACAGCGGCATTGATATTGGCGCCGATTACGGCGATACGGTAGTAGCCGCTGACGGCGGCGTGGTCATTTATGCCGACTGGATGGGCGGCTATGGCAAAGCGGTGATCATCGACCACGGCGGCGGTATTTCCACCTTGTATGCCCACAATTCCGAACTGCTTGCCGGTGAAGGGCAGAAAGTGTATAAAGGCCAGCCGATTGCCAGAGTGGGCTCAACCGGATACTCTACCGGTCCGCATCTTCACTTTGAAGTCCGTCAGGGCGGTTCGCCGGTCAGCCCCATGAACTATTTGCCGTAATTGTCGAATATAGTCCGGCGTATCTGCATATTCTTTAAGTACCTTAATGAAATCTGAGACCGTTCAAAGCCCCCGAATGCTGCGAAAGGCGAGGAAGACGCAAGTAAGTACTGTGGTACGGCAGGCGGTTTTCCGCAGCTTTTGACAATGTAGGCGGGGGTTTATCAACGGCTTTGGGGCAGCGAATTATTAGGTGGTGTGTGATATGAGCCGACGCAAACTGATCGCGGGAGCCATCCTGCTGGTAGTCGTCACTTTTGTTTTTACTTCAGGCCTATTTCTCTATCTGCTGAATTTGCAAACAGGCGACTGGGCAAGCACGTTTAAATTTTTCCGGGCCCTGCAGGTGGTAAAGTCCCGCTATATTGAGCCGGTGCCGATGGATACGCTGATGACCGGCGCGGTGAAAGGCATGATTAATTCGCTGGGCGACCCGCACTCGATCTATATGGATGCCAAATTGTACAAGGAGTTCATGATCGAGACCGAGGGCTCTTTCGGCGGCGTCGGCATTGTGCTGGGGGTTAAGGATAAGGTGCTTACCGTCGTATCCCCGATTGAAGGCACTCCCGGCGATAAAGCGGGGATTAAAAGCGGCGATCAGATCATTAAGATCGAAGGCAAGGACACCAAGGACATGGCGCTGGATGAAGCGGTCAGCAAAATTCGCGGCCCTGAGGGTACGAATGTGACGCTGACAATCAAGCGCAATCAGGAAATCAAGGACTACACCCTGACCCGTTCCAATATCCAGATCAAAACGGTCGCCGGCAAGATGCTGCCTGACGGTATCGCCTATATCCGCATCTCGATGTTCAATGAGATGACCGGCAATGATTTCAGCCGCAAGTATCAGGAAATGGAAAAAGAAGGCATGAAAGGCCTTGTTCTTGACCTTAGGGATAATCCGGGCGGTCTGCTGGAAGAAAGCGTGCGGGTAGCCGGTAAACTGGTGCCCAAAGGGCCAGTGGTTTCGGTGGTTACGCGGGACGGTACGCGGGAAACGCACTATTCCAAGCTGGAGGCTGTGAAATACCCGCTGGTAGTGCTGGTCAACGGCGGCAGTGCCAGCGCGTCGGAAATTGTTGCGGGCGCGGTGCAGGATACCGGCGCGGGAACGCTGGTAGGCGTGAAAACCTTTGGCAAAGGGTCGGTGCAGACGATTATGCGGCTGGACGGCTCTACCGCGATGAAGCTGACGATTGCCAAGTATCTGACGCCGAAGGACCGCTCCATCAATGGCGTCGGCATCGAGCCGGACGTTAAAGTTGAACAGGCAGAGGGCAAAGAAGCGGCCAAAGATGTGCAGCTTGACAAAGCGATTGAGATTATGAAGGGCAAATTGAAATAAACCGGGTGAAAAAGACGCAGTTGATGACTGCGTCTTTTTCGCCAATCCCAGGATTTGTACTAAGCCGGAAGTCATGATACTATGGTGATGAGGTGAAATTGTTGATGTTTCCGTGGCAGGATATTTTGCTGTTGATTGTCCGGGGAACGCTGGCGGTCTTTCTGGAGCCGATGTTGTGGATGATCATCGCTTTGGTTGCGTATCAATACTGGCAATTGCAGCGCACGCAGCTCAAACTGTTTGGCGTATACGGCTATACACTTCGGCAGCAGGTTTCGCTGGCGGTGCTGTACGGCTGTCTGGGCGGCGTAGTCGGCAGCTTTTTACTGACGGTTGTCGGGATTACGCTCAACCAGCTGGGGTTAAATTACATCTGGCCGGTTGCCATTGCCCTCATGTTTATCAATATGCGGTTTTTATGTTTTGCTTATGCGGGCGGCTTAGTGGCGATATCCAGCGTCCTGTTCGGCTGGCCGCAGGTCAATGTGCCGCAGGTATTGACGCTGGTAGCCGTGCTGCATATTACGGAAGCTTTTCTTATTTTTATCAGCGGCCGCTACAGCGCCGTGCCGCTGATTCTGAAGAAAGACGACGGGCGCATTGTCGGCGCGTTCAATTTGCAGAATTTCTGGCCGCTGCCGCTGGTGCTCATGGCGGTAGTGCCTGTTGCCGGCGAGCAGATGCCGGCGGAGGTTGTTAAGATGCCCGAGTGGTGGCCGCTGCTTAAACTACCGATGGAACCGCCGCCCGGCCACACCTGGCTGTATGCGATGATGCCGGTGGTAGCCGCTTTAGGGTATACCGATATGGCGATCAGCAGCCTGCCAGCCAAGCGGCGGCGCAGATCGGCCCTGCATTTGGCGGGATACAGCCTGGTGCTGCTGGCTTTGGCGCTGCTGTCAGCCAAGCATGCGTGGCTGCAAATTGCCGCTGCGCTTCTCTCGCCGCTGGGGCATGAGTATTTAATCCAGCGCGACAACCGCTACGAAACCGGAGGCAAACCACGCTTTGTGCCCCCGCCGCAAGGGGTGATGGTGCTGGATACGGTGCCTGACTCGCCGGCCCGTGCTTTGGGACTGAAACCCGGCGATATTTTACTGAGCCTGGACGGCATACCGCTAAACAGCGGCTGGGATCTCGCCCATGCCATCAGCCTGGTCGGGATAAAGTTCAAACTGGACATCAGGCGGCAAGATGACCTGCTGCAAAAGGAAGCAAGCTTTCGCGGCGGTGAGCGGCGCCTAGGGGTCATCCTGGTTCCTGACGGTTACGCGGAGCATTATGTGGAATTGGCCGGCGAAGGGTTCGGGCTGATTGACTGGATGCGGCAAAAGTGGAAGCGGCGTTAGGGCGGCTGTTGATAAGCCGCCATCTGCGGCGTTGGGCCTCCGGGAGTTCGCTCGCCGTACTTCCAGTACTGTCTCCGCTCACTTCCTCGGCTCCGCCTAGCATCTGGCGACTTCTGAACAGCCGCTGGGGCCGTTAATTAGTATATTTTAGCTAACAGGCTCAATAGGGTGCTATTGGGTCGATTTTGTGCTATAATAAATCGTAACGGATAATTATTTTAGTTAAAATATGGGTGATTTACCATGAATATCGTGCCGAAGTTAAAAAACGAATACAAGGAAGGCGGGCGGCCTTTTGCGGTGGTGGCGCCGTTTGGGCCTACCGGCGACCAGCCCGGCGCGATAGCCAAATTGGCCGACGGCATCCTGCAGGGCGAAAAGGCGCAGGTTCTCCTGGGCGCTACCGGCACGGGCAAAACGTTTACGATCGCCAAAGTGATTGAGCGGGTGCAGAAACCCACGCTGGTCATCGCGCACAACAAAACGCTGGCCGCCCAGCTTGCCAGCGAGTTTAAGGAGTTTTTCCCCCACAACGCGGTGGAGTATTTTGTCAGCTATTATGACTATTACCAGCCTGAGGCTTATATTGCCCAGTCGGATACCTATATCGAAAAAGACGCCTCAATCAACGATGAGATTGACAAGCTGCGCCACTCGGCAACCAGTGCGCTGTTCGAGCGCCGCGACGTCATCATTGTCGCCAGCGTGTCGTGCATTTACGGCTTGGGTTCGCCGGAGGATTACCGGGGCTTGGTGTTATCACTGCGTCAGGGGCAGACCAAAGACC
The DNA here is from genome assembly GCA_026417995.1 of Negativicutes bacterium. Classification (GTDB taxonomy): domain Bacteria; phylum Bacillota; class Negativicutes; order Sporomusales; family JAOACF01; genus JAOACF01. The sequence goes on along the minus strand of JAOACF010000082.1, from coordinate 1,926 downwards.
GCGACGAGATTCTGAGCAAGCTGGTTTCCATTCAGTATGAGCGCAATGACGTCAATTTCGTGCGCGGCAAGTTTCGGGTGCGGGGCGACATCATTGAGGTATTTCCTGCCGGTTACAATGAAAAAGCGTTGCGTATTGAACTTTTCGGCGATGAAATTGAACGCATTTTGGAAATAGATACTCTGACCGGAGAGGTGCTTGCCGAGCGCAAGCATATTGCTATTTATCCGGCGTCTCACTATGTTACATCCCGGGAGAACATGCTGCGCGCCGTGGCTGACATCGAAGCCGAACTGGAAGAACGCCTAGCGGAACTTAAGGCGCAGGGCAGGCTGCTGGAGGCGCAGCGCCTAGCGCAGCGAACACGCTATGATCTTGAGATGATGCTGGAGATGGGATATTGCAACGGTATCGAGAATTATTCGCGCCATCTTACCAACCGCAAGCCGGGGGAGGCGCCCTATACGCTTATCGAGTATTTTCCCGCTGACTTTTTGCTTGTTATCGACGAATCGCACCAAACGCTGCCGCAGCTCCGGGCCATGTACAACGGCGACCGCTCGCGCAAGGAGTCGCTTGTCGAGCATGGTTTCCGCCTGCCTTCGGCTTTTGATAACCGTCCTTTACAATTTAGCGAGTTTGAGCAGCGCATCAACCAGATTATCTATGTTTCGGCGACGCCGGGGCCGTATGAGTTTGCGCATTCCACCCAAGTCGTCCGGCAGATTATCCGGCCTACCGGCCTGGTTGATCCCGAAGTGGAAGTGCGGCCAATCAAGGGGCAAATGGACGATCTGTTAGGGGAAATCAAGCTGCGTGCCGCCAATAATGAGCGGGTGTTGGTGACAACGCTGACAAAAAAAATGGCGGAAGACCTTACCGAATATTTCAAAGAGATGGGCATTCGCGTGCGTTACCTGCACTCGGACATTGCCACGATTGAACGGGTGGAGATCCTGCGGGACCTGCGCGCCGGTGTCTTTGACGTGCTTGTTGGCATAAATTTGCTGCGGGAAGGTCTGGACCTCCCTGAGGTTTCGCTTGTGGCGATTTTGGATGCCGATAAGGAAGGCTTTCTCCGTTCGGAAACCTCGCTTATTCAGACAATCGGCCGGGCGGCGCGCAACGCGCACGGTCGGGTCATAATGTATGCCGATACCATTACCGATTCCATGCGGCGGGCCATCGACGAAACCAACAGCCGCCGAGCGGTGCAAGTGGCTTATAACGCCGAGCACGGCATTACGCCGCAGACGGTTCAGAAGCGGGTTAAGGATCTCATCGAGACGACCAAAGTCGCCGAAACGGCTGAAACCTACCGCACCGACCGCCTGAGCGGACTGAGCCGTGCCGAGATAAATGAAATGCTGGCCAAGCTGGAAAAAGAAATGAAGCAGGCGTCCAAACTGCTGGAATTCGAACGCGCCGCCGAGCTGCGCGATATGATGATCGAACTGCGGCAAAGACTGGGTGAAGCGAAGGGAGCGGCAGCAAGGAAGAATAATTCAGGTGTCACAAGTCAGAAGAAGACAAGATAGGAATTCAGAAATCAGAATTCAGGAGGCAGAATGAAGGAACGAAGAGGCAGAACTTGCTCCTGTGTCTCTCCCATTCTGAATTCTGACTACTGACTACTGAATATTTTAACACCAAGGAGATAACCGTGAAGAACAAAATTATCGTCAAAGGTGCGCGTCAGCACAATTTGAAGAATATAGACGTAGAGATACCCCGTGACCAATTGGTCGTCATCACCGGCCTCAGCGGCTCGGGCAAGTCCTCGCTGGCTTTTGACACTATCTATGCCGAAGGCCAGCGTCGTTATGTCGAGTCATTGTCGGCCTATGCCCGCCAGTTTCTTGGCCAGATGGACAAGCCGGATGTTGACTATATTGAAGGGTTGTCTCCGGCTATTTCCATTGACCA